>NZ_JBFHGM010000093.1:0-16545 GCF_041583095.1 Draconibacterium sp. | reverse complement strand
CTTGGGATTCATTCCAGGCATAATCTTTATACTTTCTTAAAATTTTTAAAGCCTTAGGAAGTAAAGGAATACGACACCGGTTCTTTGTTTTGTTCCGATCGATAATAATCCAATCTTCACCGTCATCACCTTTATGTATGTGATGGTAGCTCAGTTTTGCAATGTCTGAATACGACAAACCTGTATAACATGCAAACACAAAAACATCCCGGACAATAGCTAGCCTATCAATCTGAATACGTTTCTTCTCTATCTTTTTAATTTCTTTTAGTGTAAGAAAATCCCTATTTGCATCCCCTCTTTTCACCTTAAAATTCTCATAAGGATTCCGAACAATTAAACCCCTTGAAACCGCATCATTTAAAACCTTCTTTACGTGTCTATGATATCCCCATACCGTGTTCGTACCAATATTGTGTTTAGATTTTAGGTAAATATCAAAAGCATTTAGAAAAGTATAATCAACTTTTTTGATCTCAATATCTTTCCGAAAATAAAATTCCTTTACAAAATCCTTTAATCGCGTTAACGAAGTACGATAGTGTTTTAAAGTTCCTTTGGAATAGCCTTTCCCTAACTTTTTTTCAATTGATTCGATAACTGACTCAAATAGCTCAATAAAATAATCTTTCGAACTGGTACCTGTGATTTTTTCTTTGATGGTATAAACATCAAAATCATCATGACTTGCTTCCAATTGATTGTAGATATCATAAATTCCAGATACGAATTTCAACAAACGATTATTAAGGATTCTAATTTCCTGCGAATTCCCGGCAATTTCCTGCCTTGATTTATCCCAACTATCTACATCCACTAAAATTGACGTGGACAGCTCAATTCTTCGTCCATCCATCACGCAACGCGCATAAACAGGGCATTTCCCGCTGTTTTTACTTTTTGATTTCTTTAACAGAAGACTAATTCTGATTCTCATAACTCCTAAATTTTTAAGTTTTAGGGTCTCTTTAGGTCTCTTTTTGGATAAAATTACCTCAAAAAGTGCCGTCTCACAACAGCAAATGAGACCAATTCAGACCAATTTAAATTATGAATATCAGAGAGTTACGAAAAAGAGACCTATTTTTGAGCCAAAAATAGATGGGTCTCGATTTAGTCCCCTTTTTTTTGGTATTTTTTGACTCACTTTGAATTACTGCAAAAGAAAAAAGCGCTGTAAATCAATGATTTAAGCGCTTTTGATTCGGAATGATTTCCGACTTGGTGACTCAGCTGGGGCTCGAACCCAGGACCCCATCCTTAAAAGGGATGTGCTCTACCAACTGAGCTACTGAGTCATCCTTATAGTACCTTTGTTTCTCAAAGGCGGGTGCAAAAGTAATCATTATTTTTTTTCACACAAATCACAAAGCTATTTTTTTCAAAAAAAATAAAATTTCGTCACTTCCGGCCAACAACACTTACCCGCACCACACATATTTTCGGCTCTCATTACATGGGCTTTCCCCACGTTTACAACAACTTACAACACATTTAGTTTTAGTGCCAATTTTATTTCAGAAGATTTATTTGATGAGAAAAAATTTAAATATTAGTTTTGATTTTTCTTGAAAACTAAGTTTGAACAGAGCAACAACTTAATACCGCATCAATTTGATTAGTACCGAAGGATATATTGTACTGGCTATTGTTTTGATAACCATTATTGCCCTGGCAAAAGAATTGATGCGCCCAGGCCTTATCTTTTTTTCTTCCGCAATTATACTTATGGCAACGGGAGCGATTACAGATAAGGAGATGCTGGCCGGCTTTTCAAACAAGGGAATGATTACCATTGGTATTCTTTTTATAGTAAGCGAAGGAATACGACAATCTGGTATACTAAACCGACTGGCACAAACCTATCTGCCCCGAAAAAGAAGAAAAATGGTTTCGCTGATTCCGCAAATCATGCTTCCTGTTTCGGTGCTCTCTGCTTTTCTGAACAATACACCGGTAGTTATTATTTTTGCGCCTATCATTAAAAGATGGTCAGAGAACCTGAACCTTTCATCAAAGAAATTTCTGATACCACTTTCGTACGCTACCATTTTTGGTGGAATGTGCACACTTATCGGTACATCTACCAACCTTGTGGTACACGGTTTAATTCTGGAGAACGGACACGAAGGTTTTAGTATGTTTGAACTGGCAAAAATTGGCGGGTTTATTGCCATTGCCGGTACTATTTACATGACTGTTTTTAGTAACAGGCTACTTCCCGGCGAGAAAATATTTTTCAACTCAAAAAGCTCAACCGAATACAAGGACTACCACTACGACATTATTATTACCGAAAACAGCAACCTGATTGGCCTTGAAGTAAAAAATGGCCGAATGAAGGAGTTAAAAGGCCTGATCATTCAAACCATTAACCGCGACGGAAATATTATTGAAACGAAAAAAGGTTCGTTTAAACTTATGGCTGACGATATTCTGCTGGTGGCCGGAAAATCTGATCGTTTAAATTACATCCTTGCGAATTCAAATGTAAAGCTAAGTGGCATCGACCTGATTAAGAATGTACCCAAGGAAAACCTGAAACAATACGAGGCTGTTTTATCTCCACGTTTTCCGGCAATTGGCAAAAATATTCACGAGTTTAACTTTTACGATCACTACCAGGCGGTGGTTCTTGCCATACACCGCAACGGGGAGCGCATTACCAGCAATAAAGACAAGTTGCACCTAAAAACCGGCGACAACCTTGTTTTACTTACCACCGAAAAATTTATCGAAAACTGGGGCGATTCAAAAATCTTTTTGCTCACCTCATACATCCGCGATTACCGAAGTACAGGTACTTTTTGGAAAAAGTGGCTTGCCTTTATCATTCTTATCGGCATGGTTGTGGGAACAACAATCGGCAAATTTATCTCATCACCCGATGGTGTTACACTCGACATGTTTTTCTTTGCCTCAATTGCCGCCATGTTATTGATTTGGTTAAAAATTATGCCTCATCAAAAATACACAAAGGCTGTAAGTTGGGATGTACTAATTACCATTGCCTGTGCTTTTGCCCTAAGTAAGGCCATGCAAAATTCCGGTGCAGCCGAAGCCATTGCGCGCACCACAATTAATTTCTCAAAAGGATTTGGTCCTATCGGTGTAATGGCGGCACTTTATATTATTACAGCTATTTTTACCGAAATTATTACCAATAATGCTGCAGCGGCACTGGTATTTCCGATTGCACTCGCGGCATCTCAACAGCTAAATGTCGATCCAAAACCATTTTTTGTAACCATAGCCATCGCGGCATCAGCAAGTTTCTCAACTCCAATCGGCTATCAAACAAACCTGATTATTCAGGCTATTGGTAACTACAAATTCCGCGACTATTTAAAAATTGGTCTTCCGCTGAATTTAATCGCATTTATCTTATCAATGTTACTTATTCCGTATTTCTGGAGCTTCTAGTTCTTACCTCATTCTGCCCCTTATTTAAATTCATTCTTAAGAAAGAAATCGATCACCGGACAAAACCCTTCATTCCTTAAGCCAACCGGAATAAAATTCTATATTTGCATTCGTTTGAAAATAAGAGTACGAAATTAATACAGCTACAGCCTACTATTGGTAGATATCAGCAACATACCCAAAAAAGTAATCATACCGGGCTGTAAAAACTAAAATAGAAAAGAATGGATAATTATTCATTAACCAACCTTCGCGAACTGGAGGCAGAAGCCATCCACATCATCCGCGAGGTGGCAGCCGAGTTCGAAAATCCAGTAATGCTTTATTCCATCGGGAAAGACTCATCAGTGATGGTGCGTTTGGCCGAAAAAGCTTTTTATCCCGGTAAAGTTCCGTTTCCGTTGATGCACATCGACTCGAAATGGAAATTCCAGGAAATGATCGATTTCCGCGACAGTTATGCGAAAGAGAAAGGCTGGGACCTGATCGTTCATTACAACAAAGAAGGTTTTGAAAGTGGCGTTGGTCCGTTTACTCACGGAAGTAAAGTACACACCGACATTATGAAAACACAGGCACTGCTTGCAGGCCTGAATAAATACAAATTTGATGCTGCTTTTGGTGGTGCCCGTCGTGATGAGGAAAAGTCGCGTGCGAAAGAACGTATTTTCTCTTTCCGCGATAAATTTCACCAGTGGGATCCGAAAAACCAGCGTCCTGAACTTTGGAATATCTATAACAGCCGCGTTCAGAAAGGCGAATCCATTCGTGTATTCCCTATCTCGAACTGGACTGAGTTGGACATCTGGCAGTACATTCGTTTGGAAAATATCCCTATCGTTCCGCTGTATTACGCCAAAGAACGTCCGGTGGTTGAAATGGATGGCACCCTTGTTATGGTAGACGACGAACGTATGCCAAAAGAATTGCGCGACAAAGCAGAAATGCGCATGGTACGTTTCCGTACATTGGGCTGTTACCCGCTTACCGGTGCTATTGAATCGGAAGCTGATACTATCGAGAAAATCGTTGAAGAAATGATGACCGTTACCGTTTCGGAACGTACAACACGTGTTATCGACTTCGACCAGGAAGCAAGTATGGAACAGAAAAAAAGAGAAGGGTATTTCTAGAAACTGGATTCTGGATATTGGATCGATCGAGTATCCGGTATCAAGCATCGGGTATCTAGTATCAAACATCAAGTATCAAAAAGATGACTACAAAAAAACTTAATATACAAGAGTTTCTGGATCAAGACCAGAAAAAGGATTTATTACGCTTACTGACTGCAGGATCGGTTGACGATGGCAAATCAACGCTTATCGGACGACTGATGGCTGACAGTAAAATGCTTTATGAAGATCAGCTTGAAGCTTTACACCGCGACAGTAAACGTATTGGTCATGCCGGTGAGGAAATTGACTATGCCTTGTTGCTCGATGGTTTGAAAGCCGAGCGCGAACAGGGAATTACCATCGACGTTGCTTACCGCTACTTCTCAACTGCAAAGCGTAAATTTATTATCGCAGATACTCCGGGACACGAGCAGTACACCCGTAACATGATTACCGGTGGATCGACTGCCAACCTGGCCATTATTCTTATAGATGCGCGCTACGGAGTAATTACCCAGACCAAACGCCACACTTACCTGGCCAACCTGCTGGGAATTAAACACGTGGTGGTAGCCATTAACAAAATGGACCTGGCCGATTACAAACAGGAACGTTTTGAGGAAATTAAAGCCGACTACAAAGCATTTGTTACCCAATTGGACATACCTGATGTAAACTTTATCCCGCTTTCGGCATTAAAAGGCGACAACGTGGTGGATAAAGGCGAGAATATGGATTGGTACCATGGTCCTTGTCTGCTGGAGTTTTTGGAGAACGTTCATGTAAGTTCCGACCGCAACTTCGACGATCTGCGCTACCCGGTTCAGTATGTGTTGCGCCCCGATATTAAATTCCGTGGGTTCTCAACTTCTGTAGCTTCAGGTATCATTAAGAAAGGCGATGAAGTAATGGTGCTGCCTTCGATGAAAAAATCGAAAGTAGAGAAAATCGTTACTTACGAAGGCGAACTGGATTATGCCTTCCCGCCACAATCGGTAACCGTTACGCTGGAAGATGAGATTGATATTTCGCGTGGCGATATGTTGGTTCACCCTGATAACCTGCCGCGTGTTGAGCGTCAGTTTGAAGCCATGCTGGTTTGGATGGATGAAACTGACATGAACCTTTCCACCCAGTTTTACATCAAACATGCCAACAACAATACAAAGGCCCGTATCGACGAGATAAAATACAAAGTGGATGTAAACACGCTTGAAAAATCGAACATCGAAAAATTCAAGCTGAACGAAATTGGCCGCGTGGTAATTACCACTACCAAGCCACTTTACTTCGATCCGTATAAAAAGAACCATCAACCCGGCTCGTTTATTTTAATCGACCCGGTAACACATAACACCGTAGCGGTGGGTATGATCATCGATAAACTGGGTAGCAATAGCCTGCCATCGCGTATTACCGATGTGGATAAGGAAAAAATTGCCAAAGGTGAAGCGCTGATCAAACCGGAAGAGTACATTCAGAAGTACAACCAGAAAGGTGAAACCATTTGGATTACCGGCCTGCATGGTTCGGGTAAAAACGAACTTGCTTTTAGCCTGGAGAAAAAATTGTTCGACAACGGTGCAACAGTAGTGTTGATCGACGGAAGTTCGGTACGCTCAGGATTGAGCCGCGAGCTCGACTTCTCTCCTGCCGACAGAGCAGAAAACCTGCGTCGTGTGGCACACATTTGCAAAATGCTGAACGACCAGGGAATTATTACTATTGCTTCGTACATCTCTCGTAACGAATCGTTGCGCGACCAGGTGGCTGAGATAATTGGCAAAGACCGTTTCCATATGTTCTACATGGATGCAGATTTGGATTATTGCAAAAACAATAAACCGGAACTGTACAAGCTGGTGGAAGAAGGGAAAACTACTGGTTTGCCAGGCGCTGATTTGGAATACGAAGCACCAACAAACGCAAAACTGGTTTTCAAACCGGAGCAAAACGAAGAAAACCTGGATGCTATTTTGGATTACTTAGCAATGAACAAAGTATTTCCTAACCACTAGGAATTTGAAATGAAGATACTGGTAACGGGTACAGCAGGATTTATCCCGTGAAATGATGGAAAATTTTTTCGATAAATATTATTGGGTGTATGTCCTATTAAGTGAATCTGATGGTAAAAAATACACAGGTTACACAAAAAATTTGCCATCAAGATTTGAGGCTCATCAAAATGGGGAAGTACAGTCTACAAAACACAGACGACCATTTAAATTAATTTATTGTGAAGCCTGTCTATCTAAAGAAGATGGTTTAAAAAGAGAAAAACACCTAAAAACTCATTATGGCAAGATGTTTTTGGGCAATCGCCTCAAATCTTATTTCACAGGACAAGAACAAAGGAAAGATATTAATCCGTCACAATAGATAATGAGCAAAATTTTAGTTACCGGAACTGCGGGATTTATCGGTTTTCACCTTGCCAATAAGTTATTGGAGCAAGGCGTTGAAGTAGTTGGTATCGATAATATCAACAACTACTATTCAACCGAGCTGAAATATGCCCGTTTGGCCGAAGCAGGTATTTCGCGTGAAGCTGAGAATTGGCACAAAAAGGTTGTCAGCACAAAAAATCCGGCATATTCCTTTGTTCGGATGAACCTGGAAGACCGCGAGCAAATCGATCAACTTTTCGAAACAGAGAAGTTCGACAGGGTTTGCAACCTGGCTGCTCAGGCCGGTGTGCGTTACAGTATCGAAAATCCGCGGGCTTATATCGACAGTAACATTGTAGGCTTCATCAATATTCTTGAAGCTTGCCGCCACAACAACATTCAGCATCTGGTTTACGCCAGCTCGTCGAGTGTGTATGGCAACAGTGCAAAAATGCCGCTTTCGGTTGATGATACGGTGGATAACCCGGTGAGTTTATACGCGGCTACCAAAAAGAGCAACGAGTTAATGGCACATACCTACAGTCATTTGTTTGGTATCCCTACTACAGGATTGCGCTTTTTTACGGTTTACGGACCATGGGGCCGACCTGATATGGCCTACTTCTCGTTCACAAAAAATATCCTGAACGGAGATGCCATTAAGATATTTAACCATGGCGATCTGTACCGCGATTTCACTTACATCGATGATATTGTTGAGGGAATAGTTAAGATATTAAATGCGCCACCACAAAAAGCTACAAGCTACAAGCCACAAGCTTCAAGTACCAAGCATCCGGTATCAACCATCCAGAATCAAGCATCCAGCATCCCGTACAAGGTGCATAACATTGGTAACTCAAGCCCGGTGAAACTCTTGGATTTTATCGAAACCATTGAAAAAGCACTGGGACAGGAAGCCGTTAAAGAATACCACGACATGCAACCCGGCGATGTGTATAAAACCTACGCCGATGTAAGTGCACTGGAAAACGACTTTGGCTACTCGCCCGACACGCCGCTGGCGGAAGGAATTGGTGAGTTTGTAAAGTGGTATAAATCCTACTTCAAATAAAAGGCCGGGGCACGAATTAAAATCGCGCCCCGATCTTTTTTAAATGAGACAATATGATGAATTAAAGAAGAAGAAATCATTCAGGAATCATTCTTCCACCCTATCAAACCAGTAAACAATGATCAACAACAAGCAAATTGATTTCGCATCGTACCAACAATCAACGGATCCTGTTTCCTTGAATCTTACCCAACGCCTGCTTGTTAATGCCACCCGCTTATTCAAAGCCAATACAACAGCCTACAAACTCGATTATTTTGAAAAAATGCTCAACTACCTTCGGGCAATTGGCTTGTATGTTTTTGCAAATAATCGGGATATTGAGCTTAAAAATCCCGGGATACAGAAAATGGCTGCCGTTGATTACAAAGACAGAATCAGCACATCGCTTGCCGAATTCCTGATTCACTTCGGAATTCTATCATTTCCGGGAAATAAAATGGAAATCAACAAAGACTATTACTCGCTCCTGGAAAATGACAGGATTGGTAAACTGATTCGAAACGACGGGACCTTATCCAATAAATCGTTAAACCGCAAAGAAAAACGATTAATTAATGATTTTCGTTTTGTGCGCGATCTGGTGCAGAAATACAATAACCCCGGTTACAACTTTCAATCGATTACAGGAAAGGAAAATGAAATATGGGAAAGCCTGATAGCAGAACGAAAACTGGATTACGAAGTCAGACTGAGCGAAACACTTTATCACCTGGTTGATTTAAGAATACCTCAAAAAATAGAGAGTCCTTTTGATGAAGCTTATTACACGGAATCGGGGCAGAATGCTTTCCAAAATTTCACCCAATTTCGTTTTCTTGATTATTTACGCAACATTACAAAAGGCAGCAGTGCCATAAACCTGTTTGATTTAGGCTGTGGATATGGCAATTATTTGGAAGTGGTGCAGCAGAATTTCCCGGAAGCATTTATTACGGGAATCGAGAAAAATCCCAAAGTATTTGCCGACACCAATGATAAATTTGCCAACGCAGAGAATGTGGAAATCATTAACGACGATTTTTTTCAATATGAACCCGGTAGAAAATACGATGTAGTTCTGATGAATTATGTGTTGTTCTATTTCAATTTTACCGACAAAAAGAAAATTATCGACAAGGCTAAAAGCATGCTCGCAGAGGGCGGATCTATCGTTTTGTGCCAGTACTATTCCGGTATCGAATCCTTAAAAAGAGAGCTGGCCAAATCACAAAACGACGATTCAACGGCAAAAAAAATAGAGATGTACTACAGCGACAAAATTCTGTATGCCAACACACTGTGGAATGACGCCGTTGACACCTTTGCCGAAGCCGTTAAGTGGAACGAATTTAAAACAATTGTTTCCGAAGCTGATCTTTATATAGCAAGCATGACCAATGCCGATCCGTTTTACTATTCACTTTTTGTTGAACTAAAACATCAATTGTAACTACAAAAGTTCAGACGCTCCTTAATAAAAACGAGCAGATCAGAATAGGATCTTTTGTGTTTAGAGCTCACCCAAAAAGTCTTGGGTAGAAGAAAAAACATTTTGCTTCAAATTTCAGCTATGAATCAAACACCAAGCAAAAGAAACTTCCTTTTTGCCCTATCAGGCGGATTCTACTCTTTGGCTTAGCCCAAAGAGTAGACAAAAACCCAAGGCTGCGCCCGCTTCCCTCGGAAAAGCTACGCGATGCCAGCTAAAATTCCTGAAACTTCCCGATTCTACGATCGGGACAGGCAGTCGTACCTCCTCAAACATCAGTAATTTTTTAACGCCGTCAACGCTTGTTTTACGGCTCACCGGACGAGGCCAGGCTCCGATGTAGCAGGCGTTGCATTAGTCGACGGCCTCTTTTGGTCGTTGCCCGGAGTTGAAGTAAAACCTTAGTGAGAGCGGGAAGCTTCGAGGAATCGAGGAGATCACCCGTCCGAACTTAGGTTTTACAAAAATGTAGGGTAACGACCAAAAGCAGCCTTGAACTTTCTGCTTCGTCTTTGCTTCAAGGCAAAGATGAAGGCTGCCGGCAGGCGTAAGATATTAATCGTTCTATAAATTAATCTATCAGTTTTTTTTTTGAGCGGTCCGTTTTTAACCTCGTTAACAAGCAATAACACTTCATTAACAGAATTGCAATTCCGGATACCTAACTTTATGAAATAACTCAAAATACAATTTTATGAAAACGTTTACCCTACTGCTGTTTAGTTGTGTAGTACTTCTTTTTAATGCGCCTTTGGCACATGCTTCAACACTACAGAAAAAGGGAGTTCCTGAGGTTAAAGAGCTCGATAATGCGCCCAACCTGTATAAAAGCGACAACATGTTTTTTAGCGGTCAGCCCAATTTGGAAACCTTTGAGTGGCTAAAGGAACAGGGTGTTGATTTGGTGATCAATCTTCGTACAGAAGATGAAAATGAAGATTTTGCAGGGGAAGCCTTTAACGAAGAAGCTTTGGTTGCCAAACTGAAAATGAAATACGTTTCGTTACCGATTGCAGGTTACGATGGTTATACGCCCGAAAACCTCGAGAAATTTGCTGAAGCATTGGATGGCAAATACAAAAAGGTATTAATTCATTGCGGAAGCGCCGGCCGGGTTACCTATTTTATGATGGCTTACCTGGTTGAATACAAAGGATACAAGCTGGCAGATGCTATAGCCTTTGGCGAGCAGATCAAGTTTTCGTTTCCGTTGGAATATTTGCTTAAGGAAGAGGTTGACTGGAAATTAAAAAGGTAAACAGGAGGCTAATAATAGCCGTTTTTTTGCCATCGGGACATCCCGAAACACATAAATGAATTTAAAACTGACCGTCGGGATTACCCGAAGGGAAGAAATCAACCAAAATGCGACTTTCGGACTTTCCCGAAAGGCAGAACTCAAGTCAAAACAAGCTGTCGGGTCTTCCCGAAACCTTGATATGAACTTAAAACACATCTTCGGGGACTCCCGAAAGGTGGAAATGAAGTAAAAACAATGCGCCGGGAACTCCCGACATCATTCTTTTCATCATTAACAAAAGTAAAAAAACAGGATGTTCTCTATAAAAAATGACGGAATCTTAAAACAATTCAGCGGGTGACTAAAAGTAAAAACAACCAGTCACCCGCTGAGTTATAATATCCCGATTAACTTCGTTATCGGGATTAATTCAACTAACAGAATTTGGTTCTCCGTCTACCGACGGTTTCCAAATCCTGAGTTTCATTAAAAAGGCAAGCCTGTAAGCCGGGTTCTGTCAATACTTACATTTATCGTCGGGGCGATAAAGCGGCTTTCCGGTGCAAAAGGATAAAAAAGCCGTAACGATTTTATACCTTTTGTTAATACAATAAAATGAAGCCACCATTCCCAAAAATGTTTTTCTCATAAATAATTGTGATATTGGTACGCATTCGAAGGCAACAAAAAAATACAAACAAATGATAAAGAACACCTTATTTATTCTTATCGTATTGATTACCGGATTATCAAACGCAAGGGCACAACATGTAATGGAAAAGCTGGACAGAGCTTTGGTAGCCATTCCGGCAGAACAAAATTCCGTATTTTTAAGCTGGCGTCTGTTAAATTCAGATCCCGAACAAATTGCCTTTAATCTTTACAGGAACGGAAAACAGATCAATTCTTCTCCGATAAAAACGACAAACTATACCGATGTCGACGCAAAAGAAGGATCAACCTACGAATTGATAGAATTATTAAACGGAGCCGAAAATAAACGGTCGATTGCTTCCTGTAAAGTATGGCAGGCACCTTATCGGGAAATTTCTTTACAAACCCCGGATGGCTACTCCCCCAACGATGCCTCGGTGGGCGATCTTGACGGCGACGGTCATTATGACCTGCTTGTTCACATGACCGGACGAGGTGCTGATAATTCACATTTAGGTATTACCACTGAACCCATATTCCACGCCTACAAAATGGACGGCACCCTTCTCTGGACAATCAATCTGGGGAAAAATATTCGCGAAGGAGCCCACTATACCCAGTTTATTGTTTATGACCTTGATGGCGATGGCCGTGCCGAAGTAGCCATGAAAACTGCAGATGGCACTACCGACGGAGTTGGAACTGTTATTGGTAATTCAAAAGCCGACTGGGTCGACCGGGACCAACAAAGCAGAACATTTGGCAAGATTGTTACCGGCCCGGAATATTTTACCATTTTCGATGGACGGACAGGCGCTGCACTTGCTACTACCAATTATGTGCCGGCAAGAGGAAATCTGGATGATTGGGGAGGCGTTGGAGGCAACGGAGGCAATGACAATACAGCCAACCGATCGGATCGTTTTTTGGCAACAGTAGCTTATCTCGATGGGAAATTACCCAGTGTGGTGATGTGTCGTGGGTATTATGGGAAATCGGTTTTGGCAGCCTGGGACTGGCGAGAGGGAGAATTAACCCAACGCTGGGTTTTTAATAGTGCCGATCCGGGACTGGAACTTTATTCAGGACAGGGAAATCATGGCATCTCAGTCGCCGATGTGGATAACGACGGAAAAGATGAGATTATTTATGGCGCGATGGCGGTTGACGACAATGGTTCAGGAATGTATACAACAGGACTTCGACACGGCGATGCAATGTATGTAACTGATATTGATCCAACCCGGCCGGGACAGGAAGTATGGGGTGTGCATGAAAACGAAGTACCGGTGAAAGGATATGAGAATGGTTTTGGAGAGGCTTTATATGATGCACAGACAGGAAAAATTATTTTTGGTCATAATCCCGGGCAAGATGAAGGCCGTGCCTGCGCTGCCGATATCGATCCCAACTACCCGGGATGCGAACTTTGGTCAAACATTGGCACTTTGTACTCGGCGCAGGGGAAGGAACTAGGCAAGGCTCCCCAAACATGCAACTTTGCCATTTGGTGGGATGGCGACCTGCTGCGTGAATTGCTGAACAGTAACAGGATAACCAAATGGGATTGGGAAAACAAAAAAGAAGAAGTGCTGTTTACCGATCCTGAGTGCACCTCAAATAACGGGACAAAATCTACTCCTGTACTTAGTGCTGATTTATGGGGCGACTGGAGAGAAGAAGTAATCTGGCGTACACGCGATAATCAGAAACTAAGGATTTATTCAACCACCATTCCTAGCAATTATCGTATGGTAACATTAATGCAGGATCAGCAATACCGAATCGCAATTTCGTGGCAAAATGTTGCTTATAACCAACCTCCTGTTCCGGGGTTTTTCCTTGGAGAAGGAATGAAATAAGAGGCTTTGGATGAGATGAAATTGGGTATGAGTCAAAACACAACGGGTGACTAATAGTTTAAACAACTAGTCACCCGCTGAAGGATCATATCCCGACGAACTTCGTTGTCGGGATTAATTCAACTAACAAAATCCAGTTTCCGTCAATTGACGGATTCTGAATTTCGAGTTTCATAAAAAAAGGCAAGCCTGTAAGCCGGGTCCTGTCACCCTGATATTGCGTAAGCAATCGTCAGGGGCTTTATCATTTATCTAGTCCCGACATCACTGCCGGGATCCTGCAGCCTACCCCTCCAAAGTCTCTTGTGCGTTGAGAGCAAAACGGGCCGTTTCGCTGTACCGCAACAGCGGCAAACACTTTGGATATACATGGCTTTGCAACCCGTAAGACGTACGGCTGGCGATGTTGCCACCTCCACCGGTGCGCTTTTACCGCACCTTTTCACCCGTTCCCTGCCGTGGACACGCCACAACAAGGTGGTTATTTTCTGTTACGTTACTATCCCCTTTCAAAGATCTTCCCGCTAGGAAGCACGGCGCCCTGCGTTGCCCGGACTTTCCTGACTGACAGTAATCGTCAGCCCGATAAAGCGGCTTGCCGGTGCAAAAGTAGTAAATAGTTTCAAGTTACACGTTTCAGGTTGCAAGTTTGTTTTTCAAGAACATGCAACCTGAAACCTGCAACCAACTATCCTTTCCGCAGAATTACCATCGTTGCTCCATAGCCATACTCCTTAAACGAGGCATCCTGGAAATAGTATTTTTTGAATTTGCGTTTCAGCAGATTGGTTACCTCCTGTTTTAAAACGCCCTGTCCTACACCATGGATAAATACAACGCGTTTTGTATGATTTTTAATGGCCAGGTTCATCTCCGATTCCACAGCATCCATTTGTATATCCAGAATTTCGCGGTTACTTAAACCTTCCGATTCATCGAGCAGCTCGGTAATATGCAAATCGATCACCATTTCTTCGGCATTTCGTTTACGTTCCTTTCGTTTTGGTGCTTCAACAGTTTCCTTTGCCTTAACCACTTTTTTGAAATCATCCTGCGTTAGTTTATCCAGTTCAGTATGAAAAGTATCAGACGTAATCTTCAGCACCAAAGCATTCTTTTTGAAATATGAATTTTCGCGAAAAGTTGATTCTTTGTAAAACTTCACCGGGTTCACCCTGAATTTCTTTACCATTGGCTGGTTCCATTCGCTTTCAGTTTCGCGGAAATAAATCAGCTGAAACCCAAAATCAGGCAAATCGCTAAAATCCTCCTGTACCAAAGCATCAATCTTTTCTCTTGAATTCGAACGAACCGTTCCTTGTTTTATAGCCTCTACCTCATCGGTTTTTATGTACGAATAATTAAATAGCACCGTATAATTGCTGTCGTTAACCAAATACAATTCAATCTCTCCCGACAGCGGATTTTTTGGATTGGTAGGAACAAAACAGAAATAAAATTCTGCTGCATTTTTGCCGTTAATGATTTCTCCTTTCGGCTCGATGTATTCAGGTTCGGGCTGCTCTTCTGCCGACGTTTCCTGCTGTGTACGGGCAGTACTGCTAACATTCAGTTCAGGAGCACTTACATTCACCAGCTCTTTTATCAGGCAAGGCACTTCGAAACCATCATCACCTTCAACATTTACCGTATTTTTATTTACAAAACCGGTTACTACACCACCACCAACATCGTTTAAAAACTTAACCTTATCGCCTACTTTTATCATTACTTTCTTACTTTCCTGCAAAAGTAGCATTAATATTTATCATTAAGGATTAAAGTCCGTTTGGGAAGCACCATTACGAAGCCCGGGTAAAAAAAGCTGACTTCAGGAAGGGCTTCAGCCCTAACTACCACCTTGATTACAACAAAAAAGAAATTCTTACTTTTGCAGTCCTAAAATACAATTGGTTTGAACAGATACAAAGACATAAAGATTAGCGATTACACTTACGATCTGCCCGACGAGCGAATTGCCAAATACCCGCTTACTGAGCGCGACAAATCGAAGTTGCTTGTCAGGCAGAACGGCACAATAACACAGGATATTTTTGAAAACTGCGCCAATTACCTTCCGCAAGATGCGCAGCTTGTTTTTAACAATACCCGTGTAATTCATGCCCGTTTGTTTTTTTATAAGGAAACCGGTGCCAAAATTGAGATCTTTTGTCTGGAGCCCGTTGAACCGGCCGACTACCAGGTAGCTTTTCAGGAAACAGAAGAAGTAACCTGGAAATGTATGGTGGGTAATTCAAAAAAATGGAAAGAAGGATTTCTTAGTCAAACTTTTGAAATTGATGGTCAAGTCATAGAGCTGACTGCGGCCAAAATTGGACAGGAAGGCAATTCGTTTCACATTCGGTTTGTGTGGAACGGCGGCGTGCACTTCTCCGAAATTATTGAGCACATCGGGCAGTTGCCCATTCCGCCGTATCTGCACCGCGACACCGAAGAAAGCGACGAAGAAAGCTATCAAACGGTTTATGCAAAAATCGATGGTTCGGTAGCCGCACCAACAGCAGGTCTGCATTTTACCGACCCGGTGATTGCGCAACTGGCAGATAAAAACATTAGCACTAACGAAATTACGCTGCATGTGGGAGCCGGTACCTTTCAGCCCGTAAAATCGGAAACCATTGAAGGCCATACCATGCATCACGAACAGGTGATCATCCCGATTGATATTTTGCGCTCGTTTGTGGAGAATCCCAAAAACATTATTGCGGTGGGAACGACTTCGGTGCGCTCACTCGAAAGTTTGTACTGGATCGGCCTGCAACTGCAAGAAAAACGTTTCAATCCTTTTCATCCCGAAGTAAAACAATGGGAGCCTTACGAAAACGAAGCAAAGATTTCTATTGAAAAGGCACTTCAAAATATCATTTATTTTCTGGCAGAAAACGGGGAAAAAGCCATTCGCTTTTCGACTCAAATTATCATTCTTCCGGGTTATGATTTTAAACTCATCAGCGGAATGTTTACCAACTTTCACCAGCCACAAAGTACGCTGCTACTATTAATCAGCGCATTTCTGGGCAATAAATGGAAAGAAGTTTACGATTATGCATTGGCGAACGACTTCCGCTTTTTAAGTTATGGCGACAGCAATCTCTACCTAAAATAAAATACCTTTGTAGATAAAGCTTTTACGCTAACATTTTTTTAGACGAAATATTTGCACAAAAGCTGGCTTTAACCATAATTACAGCATTATGCAAAGAGATAAAATCGACAGCTTTTCCTCCTTTATTTCCGAGTCAGTAAAAAACTATGCGAACAATGAAGCATTGGGCTTTATCGATGGCGACT
>NZ_JBFHGM010000092.1:0-16638 GCF_041583095.1 Draconibacterium sp. | reverse complement strand
TTATTTTCCATCTTTTACCTCCTTCGCCTGTGGTAAATCGCATTTCTGAAATTTGCCACAATTATCACAAGTTGGGGAAACCGAACAAGCAGCAGACACTTTTTTATTCACGAACAAATAACCTGCAGAAGCAGTAATTCCTCCGAGAAGTAAAAGCTGACCTGTTGTTCTTATAAATTCTTTTCGTTTCATAAAATAGCTATTATCTATTCTGAAATTTTTGGTTCAAATACACGTAAGACATTTCTGTCGAAATCAAGCGCATAAATATTTCCTTCGTCGTCGACAGCCACATCGGGTGCCTGTCCTTCAATTTTTTCATCGAATTTTGCCGGTGGTGCTACAACTCCGCTGAATTCTCCGGATGCTTTGTAGATCTTCACGCGAACCAAACCTTTTTCGCTGGTAACAAAACTGCCATCGGGCAAAAAGCAAAAATGAGCAGGATTGCAACATCCGCTAAAATTTTCGGTTTGATTTCCTGAAGCTTTCCAAAACTCGCGCAAACGTCCTTCTTTGGTGTAATTTTCCATGGTGTGCATACCCGGATTGGCCACCCACAAATCGCCATAAGCATTTATATCAAGGTCGAAATACGGGCTGGGAATTATAAAACCGTGTGCCAAATCGTCATCGGTTTTTCCTTCAAACTCATTTACAATTTCTCCCTGGTGATTAAAACGCAGAACGCGTCGGTTACCGGCATCGGCAACCATAATATCCTCGCCTTCAACCGCCACAGCAGTTAAATAGGTATCTTCTCCTTCAATTTCCCATTTATGAATGGTAGTGCCCGTTTCATCAACGATCCACACAAATTTCTCGAAAACCACATAAATGGTATCGCCAACCACATCTAATCCGTGCGGTTCGTCAAGAAAACCAACTTCGCCCAATAGCGTCCCTGAAAAATCAACGATCTTCAGTTCCTGATCGCCAACTGCATATATTTTATTATTGGCAACTTCAAGCGCTTCAGCCAAAACAAAGCCCAGGTTAAAATTCCGGGTTTCTTTGTACTTCACCAGCTCCTCCGGAACGTTTCGAAACTCATCAACACTGAACTCAAATTTATTGGCCTCCATGTTATCCGGACGCTTCGAGTACCAGTCGACCACCATTATGCCAACGATTACCACCGCCAGTACAATCAGAAATAGTACAATTCCTTTATTCTTCATGACTATATATTTGCATTAATGCTTTTCTATCCGTTCACATTCAAATCGATACAGATCATTGTTTTTGCATCGCGCAGCAACAAATAACCGTCGGCCAGTGCAAAAGGAGCCCAGGCATCGTGCCCGTCTTCAATTACTTTTACCTGTTCCAACTGAATGTATTTTTCGGTGCTTGGGCGTGCAATAGTCAGGGTTCCGTCGTCGCTCAGAATAAACATTTTATTGTCGGCAATAAAATACGGACCAAGACCAAAACGGGTTTCCTTACCACTTGTCCACACCACATTCCTGGTATCATTTGGACTCACACAAATCAGCTGATTTCGGTTGGCTCCTCCATCTTTCGGAACAATACCAAACAAATAGCCATTCCACAAAATCGGTGTTTGCTGCTCGCATGCCAGTCCATCTTTTGGTGCATATTCGTAAAGCGGCTCAGCAGAGAAAGCGCCATTACTTTCCGTTAGTTGAACCATCATACTTCCGGCACCGTAACCCGCGGTCATAAAAATCTTTCCGTCGGGCATACAAACCGGCGAAGGTGCGACAACCGAGTGGTTCCACTTCGATGTTTCCCACAAGATCTGCCCGGCATCAGGACCGTCGGCAGCCACTCCAAGCAAACCTCCGATGGCACTGTACACATACATTTTTCGTCCGCCAAAAGTATAGGGTATAACTGATGAATGCGACATTTTCCATCCTTCCGGATTTGGCGTTTCCCACAATTTCTCGCCTGTTTCGCAATCAATAGCCACCATCATTTTACTTCCTCCGGTGGCAATAATTGCAACGCCATTGTCGATTATCGGACATTGCCCGGTATACCAAAATGGAATTTCATTCTGATACTCTTTTACCACATCAAGTCCCCAGCGGAAATCTCCGGTTTCACGGTCGAGACACATAACATGGCATTTTGGCCCGATGGTTACAATGTAGTCTTCAGTAACTGCCGGAATTGTTCGCGACATGCCGTGATTTCGTTTAATAGCTACATCGTAACCGCGTTGCCACTGCTCTTCTCCGGTAACCACCGAAAAACAGCGTAAAATATCGGCACGCTCTTCTTCATCGTAATCAAGTACATACGCCAAACCTTTGTAAATGGCAGCGCCTGAGTGTCCTTCACCTAATGTTTTCGACCAAAGAATTTTTGGCCCTTCAGCCCCAAAACTTTCCACCAGTTTTACCGGCGACTTTGAGATATTATCGTAATCGGCACCCCGAAAATTGGTCCAAGTTTCTTCCAGCACTTCGTAAGCAGATCCCAGTTGTTCGAAATGCTCACCAATAGTTACATCTTGCGGAGGCACTCCTTTCCCCCTGTTATCGGCACCTTCAAGATTAACGGTAAAATCTTTGGTAGGATCGGCATTTAACCACCAAAAAATGGAAATAAATCCAATGGTACCGATCGAGATCAGAATGATATTTATGGTTCTTTTAGTCATCAATTCAGGTAAAAAACAGAAAGATAATAGTTTTGCTGCAAACTTGAGTTAACGCGGGGTTAAGCTTTAATATTATATACCATCAGCACATCGCCATGGCGCATATACAGCTTACCATTTGCAATAAACGGATGCGCCCAGTGTGGTCCGGCTCCCTCGGTAATTTTAAACTGGCTTATTACTTCAAAACCATCAGGATCAGGTTTTACAAGGCCAACATTTCCACGTTCGTTGTAGCAGTATAAAAGTCCATCGGCCATAACGATTGCGCCTTTTGTGTCCCAATCAGCTACATATTTAATCTCACCAGTGTCCCAGTTCATGCAAATCCAGCGTCCGCGTTTGTTGTCGAACCAATTTGAGCCGTACAAATATCCATCGTGCAGAATCACACCATGATGATGATTATCAAAGGTATGATCGACAAATTTTTCGCTTACTGAAGTTCCTGTTGAATCCATTTCCAACATTACTGCCGGGTAATCGTAACCCATCGTCAGGAAAATAGTATTGTCTTTAAAAACAGGCGTATTGGTCCAAATCAATCCATTCTGATCCCACTTAGCGGAATTCCAATACCTGTAACTCCAGGCTATCTCGCCAGTTTCGGGAACAATTGCCATAAGATCGGTGCCGATTACCGCCAAAATATAACGGAAGCCATTCCACTCGTAAATAGTTGCCGACGCATAAGCTCTCGGGCCTCCAAGCGACTTGGTTTGCCAAACTTTCTCGCCAGTCATTTTGTTTAACGCCACAACGCTGGTTTCTTTTCCTCCGGGCGAAACAATTACTTTATCGTCGTAAATCAGAACTGTTTCAGAATTTCCCCAAATGTGGTATTCTCCTTGAAAATATTCGTCAACGTTAACTTCCCAAATAGTTTCCCCGTTTTCTTTGTTGATACATGAAACCTGTCCGGTTCCACTTTGAACATAAATCCGACTATCCTCAACAACCGGTGTACTACGTGTGTCGGGAAACGATTTATTCCATGAACGCCCGTAAGGTACCTGCCATTTAAACGAACCGTCAGGATTTATCGCAGTAAGGTAATCGAGCGTATCAATCATTCCCGTAATGTAAATCATATCGCCTTCGGGTATTGCCGACGAATATCCTTTTCCGATTTTCTCCACCTGCATCAACAATTCCGGGCCATCTGCAGGCCATTCTTTTAACAAACCTGTTTCGGGGAAATGCCCATCGCGGTTTGGGCCGCGCCATTGTGTAAGCTGTGCGCTTATTGAAAAAGCAAATGCGGTAATTAAAAGAGTTAGTGCAATCTTCATGTTTTTTTTATTTATGGTTTTTATTTGTTCAAGAATGAATTATAATCGAGTTTTTCAAAGGTCTTTTCGCGGTACCTGGTTCCTATCGGGAATTCTTTATCGCCAATGGCAACCATAACCGGACTAAAGCTGGTTATGCGGCTAACAGCAATTAAAAATGAGCGGTGCACCCGGACAAAGCCCTTATCGGGTAAAGCTTTTTCGAGTGCTGCCATTGTGCAGCGGCTGTTAATTTCCCGGTCCGACGTATGCAATTTCAGGTAATCGCCAAAACTTTCAACGTACACGATTTCGGTTACCGGTATTTTGTGAATTACATTTTTCTCGCGTAGATAAATGTATTCCGAATCGCCGTTATTTTTGTGTAGCGAAACCTCTTCAATCAATAAATATTGCTGCTTGTATTTTTCAACCGCCTGCAAAAAACGCTCGAATGAAATGGGTTTCAGCAGATAGTCCAGCACATTCAGATCGTAGCTTTCAATAGCATATTCGCGGTAAGCAGTAGTAAAAACAATGGCCGGCGGATTTTTCAGAGTTTTCACCAAGTCGGTTCCTTTCATTTCCGGCATATTGATATCAAGAAAAACCAGGTCGACCTTGTGCGACTTTAGAAAGTCGAAAGCCTCAATGGCATCGGCACAGGTTCCAACAATCTCCAACGAATCCAGCTTTTGGATATGCGATTTCAGCACTTCAATCGCAAGCGGTTCGTCATCAACTATTATGCACCTCGTTTTACTCATTGGCCCAGCACACTTTTAGGTTAATCTCAAATTTCGTATCCTGCTTATTAATCGTAAGTTTATGCGATTTTGGATAAAGCAGTTCCAAACGCCGGCGTACATTTTTCAATCCAATTCCTTCATTCAGCTTCTCTTCCTTTTCCTTCTCAGCATGGATTGAATTCTTCACCTGTAACGTCAGGCATTTTTCGTCAATCTTTATATCGATGTCTACCTTTGGATTTTTACGGTCTTTGCTCGCACCATGTTTAAAAGCATTTTCAATAAATGGCAATAAAATCAGCGGCGCAATCCGGTGATGATCAACATCTTCGTCAATTTTATATTTTAAATCGAGGCGATTATTGTAACGCATGCTTTCCAGCTCCACATAGCTTTCAATAATCTTAATTTCTTCTTTAAGCGGTACAAAATCGTCGTTGCTTTTGTAGATCATATAATCGAGCAACCCCGACAACTTCAACACTATATCGGGTGTTTTTTCCGATTTGATCAGTGTTAGAGCATACAGGTTATTCAGTGTATTAAAAAGAAAATGCGGATGAACCTGCGACTTCAGAAAATTTAGTTCGGCGGCAAGCTTTTCTTCGGCAAGCTTTTTATTTTTTTGCTCGTCGATGTACCACTTTTTAAATACGATTATTGATGCGGCCAAAAGCGGAATTCCATAATTGGAAATAACTTTATTGAAGATTTTAGGCACATAAAAAAATGGCAGTTTTGAATAATCAAACATTTCGGGATACAAGTTTGGAATCTTGTACGACATGTAGATCAGAAATCCGAAAAGCGGTGCATGAATCAGGGTTAGAACGCCAAAAGTTACAAATTTTTTCTTCTCAATGGCATATGGTAAAATACCGTAAATAAGTGTATATGTACCAATAATTCGGGCCGGCAATAAGGTTAAACCGATAAAAAATTCCTGACGATAATGCTCAAGATAACCACCGTAGGTAAGCCAGTAGCCAATAAAAACAACCACCCAAAACAAGAGGTGCCACAAAAAACGGTAGCGGAAAAATATTGGTAGTTGGTTTTCGTTCATGATTTTTTCTCAAATATACTTTTTGAGCTATTGGCCATCAAAAACATGCGACAAATACAGGCTAAAAAAGGATGTTTACTTTGCAAACATCCTTTTTCAGTTCCTCTATCTATTTTATTTTGTAAGCAATTAGCACATCGCCATGGCGAACAAACAAACGTCCATTGTTAATTACCGGGTGTGCCCAGTGTTGTGCAGTTCCCAATTCAACCTTTGTTTGGCTTACAATGTTAAAACTTTCGGGTGTAGCTTCAACCAATGCCAGTTCACCACGTTCGCTGTAACAATACAACATGCCGTCGGCATAAATGGTAACACCTTTTGCAATGTCTTTCGATGCATATTTTTCCTCGCCGGTTTCCCAGTTCACACAGCGCCATTCGCGCCCTTTATCGCCCGATCCGTACATGTAACCATCAACCACAACCATTCCTCCCATGCGGCTGTCGAGTTCCGGTTTTTCCCACTGTTTTGTTACGCTGCTGCCATCGTCGCTAAGATCGAGTTTAACACCACCTTTACCGTAGCCACTAAAGCAAAACAAATCGCCGTTGTAAAAAAGCGGTGTATTCGGATGAACGCTCCACTGGTTTTTATGCGGGTAATCCCACAACAACTGCCCGGTTTTGGCATCAACACCAATAATATGATCGGCAGTGTGTGTAACGATAAGTTTCCGTGCCGGAAGATTTATCAGAAGAGGAGTACAATAGGCTGAGAGTTCTCCTTTTCCGGCTGATGTCCAGATCAGGTCGCCAGTAAAACGGTTTAAGGCCACCATATTATTTTTCTTTCCACCCGGAGTTAAATACAAAACGTCGCCATCGACAAGAACGGTTTCGGTAACTCCCCAGCGAATATTTTCACCGTCGAAATCTGTAAATGCGTTTTTTGTCCATTTTTTAGCCCCCGAATTGGCATCCATACAAACCAAATCGCCATACCCGGTATACATATACATTAAGTCGCCTGCAACAACAACCGATGAACGGGTGCCGGGATAACTGTCCTTAAAATCTTTTCCGTAATTCACTTTTTGCTCCACCTTGCCATCCTGGTTAAAAACAACTATATATCCGTCTTCACCCTGCAAAGTTGAAAGGTAAATTTTACCGTTGGCAAAAACCGGCGACGAATGTCCTTCGCCTAGTCCCTCTGCAGTCCATAAAATTTCGGGGCCATTGGCCGGCCACTCTTTTAACAAACCGGTTTCGGGGTATATTCCGTTGTTTTCGCCCCGCCAAACCGTAGGTTCCTGGGCAAATAAAATTGTTACTGAAAAAAGCAGTGCCGAAGCAAGAAATAAGCATTTTTTAATCATGACTTTATCGTTAAGTTTTGCTCCTAAAAATAGAACCAAAACCCCACATTAGCAAAGCTTACCAGCAATTTATCAGCTATCTAAATAGTAAGATATGTTTAGAATTGGTTTAGAATTTATTAACAATTCAGCACGCCAGAAAGTGGGATTAAAACATATGTGTGATTTGTAAAATGAAGGATAAAAGATTGCATACATTCTCAGCTTTTGTTTACGCGAATGTTGCTTTCGGTTTATTTCGTCCGGAAGAACCTAATGGCTTCGATCGTTTTCCTTCGCCGGACGATTCTAATCGTTTCGTACTCCCCCAGGGCGACGTAATTCGTTGAATTACTTTGCCCTGGGTTATAATACTAAGCACTTTCAGCGTTTATTCGTTCTACTTAAACCCAACTGAAAAGATGTTAGAGGGCTGAAGGTCCGTATTAATTTAGCCCCGGGGAAACGAACCGCCGTCTGGCGGAGAGTGTCGCCCGGGGTTAAAATGATGAGATTAAAATAGGCGCAATGGTATTATTATATTGGAAATGTGTCCCGGCTTGCGCCTCATTCACCAGCCCTTTTTCAAAGATTGAGTGTAAAATAATTGTTCCTAGTGGGAGTTGCGAGCGGGAAAGAATAACAGGAATGTTATTGTAAAAACACCTAAAACTGCCAATTTTCTGCATAAAAAAAAGCAGATTGATAATCAACCTGCCTTTCCTATATTTTTTTTGCTTCTTATTCGCTTATTACCTTTGCACGGCGTTTACGCTCGTGCTCATCGAGGTAAATTTTACGGATACGCATAAAATTTGGTGTAATCTCGATGTACTCATCGTTGCGAATGTATTCCATAGCTTCTTCCAGCGAAAATTTAATTGCCGGTGCAATGGCTGTTTTATCATCGGAACCAGATGCACGCATGTTGCTCAACTTCTTGGTTCTGATAATATTTATGGTCAGGTCGTCTAATCGGGTATTTTCGCCAATTACCTGTCCGGCGTAAACCTCTTCGCCCGGATTCACAAAGAAACGCCCGCGATCCTGCATTTTGTCAATCGAATAGGCAATGGCCGTTCCTGTTTCAAGCGAAATAAGAGCGCCGTTTCGTTTTACGCCCAGCTCCCCTTTCCAAGGTTCGTAACCTTTCAGGCGGTGTGCCATAATGGCCTCGCCTTCGGTAGCGGTAAGCATTTGGTTACGTAAACCAATCAAACCACGCGCCGGAATATAAAACTCCAAATGTGCACGGTCGTCTTTTACTTCAATATTTGCAATATCACCTTTACGGGCCGTTACCAGTTCAATTACCTTTCCTGAAAATTCGTCAGGAACCTGAACAGTTAATGCCTCAATCGGCTCGCATTTTTTACCGTCAATTTCTTTTATAATTACCTGTGGCTGTCCTACCTGAATTTCGTAGCCTTCACGACGCATGGTTTCAATCAGAATCGACAAGTGAAGGATTCCACGGCCATAAACAAGGAACGAATCAGCCGAATTGGTTTCCTCAACTCGCAAGGCCAGGTTCTTTTCGGTTTCTTTAAACAAACGATCGCGTACCTGGCGTGAGGTTACAAACTTTCCGTCGCGTCCGAAAAATGGTGAATTGTTCGACACAAACAACATGCTCATGGTTGGCTCATCCACCTGAATCGGAGTCAATCCTTCCGGTTCTTCAGCGTCGGCAATGGTATCGCCAATATCAAAACCTTCCAGTCCGAGTACGGCGCAGATTTCGCCACACGGTACAGGAGCTTGTGTTTTTTCTTTTCCAAGTCCTTCAAACAGGTAACACTCTTTGGCAGCTGTTTTTATAATGCTTCCATCGCGTTTTACCAATGATACTCTCGAACCCGGAACCAATTCGCCGCGCGTAACTTTTCCTACCGCAATACGGCCGGTGTACGACGAATAATCGAGCGAGGTAATGCGCATTTGCACCGTACCTTCTTTGTGTTTTGTTGGTGGAATATGTTCCAGAATCTGATCGAGCAAATAAACCACATCTTCAGTTGGAGTCTGCCAGTCGGGGCCCATCCAGCCAGCTTTTGCCGATCCGTAAACGGTTGGAAAATCCAACTGCTCTTCGGTAGCATCAAGGCTAAACATCAGGTCGAAAACTTTTTCCTGAGCAATTTCAGGCGTACAGTTTTCTTTGTCAACTTTATTAACCACCACCATTGGCTTTAATCCCAGTTCGATGGCTTTTTGCAGTACAAAACGGGTTTGCGGCATAGGGCCTTCAAAAGCATCAACAATCAGTAAAACACCGTCGGCCATATTCAAAACGCGCTCCACCTCGCCACCAAAGTCGCTGTGCCCCGGTGTATCGATGATGTTAATTTTGGTGTCTTTGTAGCGTACCGAAACGTTTTTCGAAAGAATGGTAATTCCACGTTCACGTTCCAGGTCGTTATTATCCAGTAAAAGTTCCTGAACCTCCTGGTTCTCGCGGAACAATTTTACCTGGTGAAGTATACGGTCAACCAACGTAGTTTTACCGTGGTCGACGTGTGCAATAATTGCAATGTTTCTGATTTCTGTCATTTTACTTTTTTCTAATCCAACTAACCAACACCGAAAGGCTTTATTTGTTTTCAATCAATTATTTATGACATTGAAAGCCCGACTCCGGAATCGGCGCGCAAATGTAAGAAAGTTTTGCAGTGTAATAGGAGGATTGCAATGAATAAAGTAGTTCTTACATTTAAATTTAATATCGGCAGCCACAACACATTAGAAATCAGCAAAAGGAGCGCAGAAAATGATACAATTGTTTCATTTTTTTACCTTAGACGTGTTATGAAACCGGTATTCAAACGTAATTCATAAAAAGCAAGAGCCCGTAAAGGATGACAAGCAACGAATTTGAAAAACTCATACTACAACAAAAAGATAAACTATTCAGGTTTGCCTTTAGCATACTTAAAGACAGCAACGATGCGCAAGATGCAGCTCAGGAGGTGGTACTGAAATTGTGGAAAAACAGGCGCCTGATTGATAATGCAAAAAACCATGAAAGTTATTGTTTGAATACCATTAAAAACCATTGTTTCGATGTATTGCGAAAACAAAAACACCACCAAAACTACCTTCAGACAAACATTAACGAACAGATGGAAGAAACACAATTTGATGCCATCGACTTTGTGGAAAAACTGAAACAGGAATTACACCAGCTCCCCGTTCAGCAACGAATGGCTATAGAATTAAAAGATTTCCAGGGACTGGACTACGAAGAGGTGAGCGAAATTATGGAACAAAGCGCAAACACCATACGCGTGCATGTTTCGAGAGGAAGAAAAAAATTATTTGAAATTTTTAAGGAGGAGTTAGCAAATGTGTGACAAGAAAACAAAACACTTTTCTGATGCGGATTTCGATCTGAAAGATTTCAGCCAATCCGAAAATGATAATTCGGTTGAACAGGAGTTTATCCAATCGTACCAACAACTGAACGAACAGATAAATGCGGAAATTCCGAACTTTAATCCGTTCGAAAAATTAGAAGAACATAAAAAACAACGTTTCTTACAAACAAAACGCTTGTTTGCCTATGCTGCCTCAATTCTGTTAGTGGTGAGCCTGTTTTTTGTTGGTGTAAATCACACACGTAATGAAAAACAGCCAACATTAACAGAAAATGAGTTAGCTGAACTACAGGAAAATACCAAGCTGGCTTTGTGGCATTTTTCGAAAGAAATGAATGCCTGCCTTGCCAATCTTGAAAACGCAAAACGAATCAATGCTCCGTTAAGCGACGTTGAATCGTTGAGAAATTTGAATATTCAATTTGACAATCCAATTAAAGATCTTAAAATCAATTAATCATGAAATGAGCATGAACGTGGGATCGCACCAATCGAAATAGTCAGCTGTAAAATGCGAGTTCCATACAATGCCTTATTCACAAACTATTTAACCGTATGAAAACAAAATTCATTTTATTTTTTCTATTCATTAGTTTTTGCAGCCTGGCACAAAATGGCAACAAAAGTATCGACCAGGCCTTTAAACTAATCGACAGCCGCGAAGACATTTCGTACTTTGAAGTTACCAAAGACATGTTTAAAATGCTGTCGGAATCCCGGGATATCAGTCCCGAGTTTAAGGAATATATCAGCACGCTTCATCAACTGAAAATGATTCAACCAAGGGGTGAAAAACGCCAGGTGCTTGGCGAAGAACTCTACAATAGCATGATGAACAATGTGAATCTGAAGGATTACACGAGGCTAATGACCCAACGAGACCAGCGCTCAAAAATATCGTTTTACAAAAAGGACGGTAAAGATGAGAATGAGTTTCTCCTGGTAAGTACAAACATGATTATTTACATCACAGGCACACTCGACCTGCAGAATATCCAGCAGTTTGAGCAAATAATTGAAATAGCCGGAAGTGCTATGGGAATGTAGATGTAACTCAAAGGAGCAAATAGCAAGGATGTCATCTTTTCAAAAAGATGACATCCTCACGTAAATCTGCAAAATCAGCGTAATTTGCGTGCAAAAACTATTGAATCAGAATCAAATTCTTCTCGCTCCGTAAAAGCATTTTATCGTCAACAAAAACCGGTACCGCTTTTACAGTTTCACCGATATCGTTTTCAGCAACTTTTTCAAACGTATCTCCGGGTTTTATAATCGTACAAAATCCTTTTACATTAATAAAATAGATATTTCCACCGGCATAAATGGGTGATGAATTAAAATTGCCCCTTAGTTTTTCTTTCCAAATAACTCTACCGGTCATTGCATCCAGGCAAGTTACCATTCCGCGGTCGTGTACCATATACATTTTACCTTCAACAATAAGCGGCGTTGGAATTTGCGGTACCTCATCTTCATACATCCACACCTGGTGGGTTTCTGTTACATCGCCTTCTCCTGTTGGGTCGATGGCATACTGGCGGGTAAAATACGGGACGCCGTCGAGAAAAATCCAGCCGGAATTCACAAATACCAGGCCGTTGTATAACAAAGGCTGACTTACCGTTGAGTCATAACCATACTTAAACGACCAGACTACCTCTCCGGTAGTAACATCGTGTGCAAAGCACATGTAGGCCGAATTACTGATTAGTAAATCCCGGTTGCCCACAGTAATTACAATTGGCGTTTGGTACGATTTGCGGTAAACCGGCTCCAGTGAATCATAAATTTCTTTTGGGCGAATACTTTTCCATAGTGTTTCTCCTGTATTTTTATCCAATGCAAGCACGTATGGATCCTCGGTTCCTTCCAAATGCACAATCAATTTATCCTTGTAAATAATTGGCGACGAAGCCGGCCCCTGCATGTGTTTACATGGTAAATCATCTCGTTTCCAAATCACTTCAAAACTTTTGGTATTGATGCAGGCCGTTCCAAAACTTCCGTAATGCACATAAACGTGTTCTTCATCAACACATGGAGTTGGCGTGGCATACGAGTTTGTTCCATGAATACGTTGCGGATCTTCTGCCGTAAATAAGGTTTGTTCATTCAGTAGTTTGCCTGTTTCCAAATCGAAACAAAACAGATAAAATTCGTGGCCGTCTTTTTCGGCTGACGTTACCCAAATCCGGCCATCATAAACTACCGGCGACGACCAGCCCAATCCTTTTACGGGCACTTTCCAAACTATATTATCAGTATCGCTCCAATGCAACGGAGCAGTTTCAACATGAGCCTGTCCATCCATATTCGAACCACGAAAATGGGTCCAGTTTTGTTGTTTATTTTGGCATGCTGCCAACACAAAAAAAAGGAAAACAAATACGGTGAAGTTGATTTTTTTGGTCATCATTTTAGGTAAAGTTTGTTACATCCAAAGTTAAATGAATTCTGGAATTTCAAAAATTTAATCTTTACCTTCACCGTCTTAATTTAAGATCGATAAAAATGACAAAACTGGCACTTTCTATACTCACCCTTATTTTAACGTTCAATGCTCTTTCTGCGCAGAATAACAGTGATGAAGAACTTACGATTCGGGTTCTAACTTTCAATATTCTTCACGGTGCAACTACCAAAGGCGATTTTGATTTGGATAAGATCGCATCGGTAATTCAAAACACAAATCCCGACCTGGTTGCAATGCAGGAAGTTGACTTTAAAACCAACCGCGCAAAAAAATACGACCTGGTTACCGAGCTGGGATGGAGAACGAAAATGGCGCCCTTATTTGGAATTGCCATGCCTTATGACGGTGGCGGATACGGAGAAGGAATACTGACAAAGATGCCCATTCTCTCGAGCAAAAATGTACCGCTACCCCATTCGCCCAACAACGAACCGCGGGCAGCACTTCAGGTTTTGGTGCAACTGGAATCGGGCGACACCATCAGTTTTATCGGCACGCATTTGGAGCACCAGGAGACCAGCACAGACAGAATCGACCAGGTAAAAACGATCAATGAAGTTTTTGCCTCGTGCAAGTACCCGGCGATTTTGGCCGGCGATTTAAATGCAACACCGAATAGTGAGCCAATCTCAATTCTAAAAAAATACTGGACAGCAAGCGACCAAAAAGGCGCTTTAACTTATCCATCCAATGAGCCTGAAATAAAGATTGATTATATATTTTTCAGGCCTGCCGAAAAGTGGCAAGTTGTGGAAACGGAAGTTATTTGCGATGAAATTGCTTCCGACCACTGTGCCGTGCTTTCGGTTTTAAGGCTGGTAGAATAAAAAACTCATCCAATACTTAAAGTTTATAAAAACATTGAAGGTATCACGGGATTAGGCAAACAAATATTTTATAAAATCAACTCGATGTTCTACTTCCAGCGATTTAAAGAAAATTGGGTACAAGTCAGGATTATTATCTACCATAAACTCCCAGTCGTAATGCTTTTCAAATTCCAACAGTTGTTCAAGCGACCAGTCTTTTGAGATAAACAGCGAAACACCGCCATACATAAATGTGTGGTATTTTGTTTCCCAGTAAAAACCCCACTCCCATTGGGTATGGTATTTTTTTATGAACTCGTATGACCACGGTAAACTTTTGTTGCAGCTAAACGAACCCCACATTCCAACAAAATCTTTATGATTCCAGTCCCAGCGGTCTTCATAGGCTTCAATAAATTCTTCTGTCCATGGAAGATTTTCATTATCCGCCAGGTAACTAAAATCCCAGTAATCAATATATCTTGCAAAAAAATCATTACTCCATGGCAAAAAAGGATTCAAACTCATTTGTTGCCAGTCCAGGCGGTCTTTATATTTCTCAATAAACTCGATGGTCCAGCCGTTTTCTTTTTTCCGGCTTAGCCACTCAAAATCAACGTTGGTGTATTTTTCTAAAAAATCGAGCCGATCGAAAAGCGCAGTGTTGGCGGCCAGACTTTCAAAATCCCAACGGTCGCGATATTTTTCTATAAGTTCGTCGGTAAACGGAATAGCTGTGTTAGAACTAAAAGTCTTCCAGTCCCAAAAGTCAGCGTATTTTTCAATTAGTTCTTCGGTAAAAGCTACATTTTCAGTCTGCGAAAATTCTTCGGGGCAGGCCAGGTCAAGATCAATCATTTCCTCAAATACATCGGTTGGGATGTTGGTGTTTTTATTTATCAGCAAAATGCTAACGTCAAGTTTGTGTTTATATTTTCGGATAAATCTTTCCGATAAGGGGAAATTGTAATTCAGTTCAAAGGCCCGCCAGTCAATTTTATCGCCGAAATGCTCAAACATTTCCTCGGTCCAATTTACAGCGGTGTTATCCGTTAGTTTTTTCCAGTTCAGTTGCTCCGAAAAGGTTTCAAGGAAAGCGGAGTTCCAAGCTATGTTTGGGTTGGCCGATACCCGGTTCCAGTTTACCAGGTCTTTAAATTCCCAAAGTTCCTGAATGGTAAACGGATGGTTTTTGGAGAAAACTTCCAGAATGAGGTTTTTGTATTTTTGGTAGAAGGTGGGTTGGGTGAGCATGAAATATTCTTTAATTTATTGTTCTACGATTTTAAATTCCTGCTGAATATGAAGATTGATAAAATCATTGACTTTATCATCCAATTCATTTTTCGTTTTCGCACGAATCAATATCTCTGGAATACCTATAACTGAACCCTGCATTAAATCTGAGAATCGTTTTTGTCCTGAAATCTGGAACTTGTTAATGGTTACATTTGCCACGAAATTTCCATCGAATTTATGTTGTTCCAGAATATTTCCAACCTCTTTTCCACTTGAAATTATTTTATATCTCTTCATGCCTCAATTTTTAAACTTTCCAATTCCTCTTGCAGCTTTTCTTTTGTAATTATGAAATATTCATCCCAATTGGTAATCGACGAAACCGTTTTAAAAGTTTCGCTTTGTTTGATGTAAATAATTTCATCTTCCAATTGTTTTATTTGCCTGCAGAGTTGTGCTATTGCCGACCTTAAAACGTCTTTTTGAGTAATGGTTTCCGATTTTGCCTTAAAATAATTTCCGTTTTCAAGGTCGTTTAAAATCTCCGATACCTTTTTTACATCGTTGGCATCGTAAGCTGTTTTTAGTTCGATAAACATTTGCTGGGCTGCTTCCTTGAATTCATCGCTTACCTTATCAGGATGGCACAATACCGTGGCTTTTCTGAACTTTTTTTTAAGATTAGCCTTTTCTTCATCGTTCAAATCAAATACTTGTCTTTTCTTCTCTTTTTCAAATTGTGCCCGGTATTCTTTTTCGTCGTTGGCAGCCTCTTCGTATTTGGTTTTATCCGATTTGTAGCGCAGTTTTCGGAGTTTCAGAATTTCGAGTATAAGCTCTCCCAATTCGCCGGAATGACGGTGCTGAAACTCTGACAATATTTTTTCAAGTTCTGTTTTTTCGTTATCGAACGCATTTAACTGGTTTTCGAGATTTTTGATTTCCAACTTTAATGCCTCAATTTCGGGGTCAGTCCAAACAAGTAGTTGTTGGTTTCCGCTTATAAACTGCTGAATTTTTTTGATTGCCGCGGCATATTCTTTTCCGTTTACATCGCCAACAATTTCTGATATGTCGGTATTAAAACGATAGTTCTGGAGCTTTGATACTTCTCTTTTTAATTCTTCCGTATCTTCCAAAAGAATATAGTTTTTAAGAATTTCGAGGCGCTGAACAATTTTATCGACAGGGAAGTAATTTTCCGATGGTTCATCCTGAAAAAACTGTTTCCTGATTTTATTGAACTCGGCAATAAACTGCTCAGCCAGCATGGTGTCGTTGCGGGTAATCACCACATTTTCGAAGTTCGACTCGGCTTTGTAACTCCAGTTGTACGACCCGGTAATAATGGTGCTGTGGTCGATAACACAAAATTTATTGTGCATTAAAACCGAATCTCCATCCCCGATTTTATATACTACCGAACCATTCATATTCAGCAACTCGAAATCGACGGGCGAATTTTGGTTTATTTCGTCATTGGAGATGATAAGCGAAACCCGGCAACCATCTTTTGCCCGATTGAGTAAAGTATTAAACAATGCTTTATTGGTAAACCATGCAACTGCAATAAAAACCGATTGTTGTGCTTTTTCAATCTCCTGTTGGATTTGCCCGGCTATGTTTTCAAATATGGCTTCGGTTTGCATATAAATTTAAAATTGGATAAACAACTTTTTCAAAAAACTCTAATCTCTATTCAAATGTTAAATGCTG
>NZ_JBFHGM010000091.1:0-16645 GCF_041583095.1 Draconibacterium sp. | reverse complement strand
CCGTATGTTGGCGTATGGATATTGTTGGTTTATAGTTTGTCGGTTTCGTTGTGGCTCACTGCATTTCTGCTCATTATTGCCGCCGGGTTATTGGTTCGTTTGTTTATAATCTTTCACGATTGCGGCCACGGCTCTTTCTTTAAATCATACAAAGCCAATCGGTATATCGGAATGTTGTTTGGCATTTTGGCTTTTACTCCCTTCGATAAATGGCACAGTTTACACGGGAAACACCATGCTACTGTTGGTAATCTCGATAAACGTGGAGATGGCGACGTATGGACCATGACAAAGGAAGAATACCTGGCCAGTTCGAAAAAAAGGAGGCTTTATTACCGGGTATACAGGAATCCGGTTGTGATGTTTGGCATTGGCTCGCTCTATGTATTTCTTTTTCAAAACCGATTTACTAAAGACTGGATGACGCAAAAGCAGAAAAACAATGTTTATGTCACCAATGTTGCGTTGGTTATCCTGTATGCGGGAATGAGTGTTGCAATTGGTTTTTTCACCTATCTTATTCTTCAGCTGATTATATTGTACCTGGCTGGCATGGCCGGACTGTGGTTGTTTTATCTGCAACATCAGTATGAAGATGTGTCGTGGGTTAGAAGCGATGATTGGAACTACACAAAACTGGCACTCGAAGGAAGTTCATTTGTCAAATTTCCCAAATTGCTTCAATGGTTTTCCGGCAATATCGGGTATCATCATATCCACCACATTAATGCGCGTATACCCAACTACAATTTGCCAAAATGTTATGCCGAAAATAAAATTTTCAGAGAGGTGAAGCCGGTAACGTTTCGCTCAAGCCTCAAAACTTTGCGTTTACGTTTATGGGACGAAAAACTGCAGAAACTAATCGGATTTCAGGATATATAACCAGCCAGGATAAGTTGGGCTTCAAACAATTTATATTTTCTAATTAATGGTTAAGACCCTGCTCCCGAAGTTTCGGGACTATTGCGGTAACTATTTTTACAGAATAAGGTGTAAGTAACTACTTCGTCTCTTACCCCTACCTGCCAGCCGAGAGGCTGGAATCCCCTGTAGGTGACTTGTTCGTATCTCCAATTGGCGTTCATTTATTTTGTTTTAACCTTTTTATTCTTCCCAAATATTCCTGGTTTCTCCGGCCATAAGCCCCTTTAGGGGTTTGGGGTAATAATAGCACTATTCATATTGTAAAGCATTGGCCTTATTTCTTGTGTAGTGATAGTCTGACTCGAAGTCATGCTATCACTGTTTAACCATGCTTTTTTACTACTTTTAGCATCAACCAATCGAGTTACTATGGCTGAGAAATCTGTTTTTCACAATAAAAATCTCTATTTCATTTTTGGGGTAACGCTTATTGCAATGATGGGCGTGGCAAGCATTACACCCGCTTTCCCCGATATTATCCGTTATTTCGGTATCAGTCCGCAACAGGTGGGCTGGTTAATTGTGGCTTTTACGCTGCCCGGTATTTTTCTTACGCCCTTTACTGGCATTTTGGCCGACCGCTATGGCCGGAAAGTGGTGTTGGTACCCTCCTTGTTTCTCTTCGGAATTGCCGGTTTTGCCTGTATGTTTGCGCCCGGTTTTTACTGGTTGCTGGCCCTTCGTTTTGTTCAGGGAATTGGCGCCAGTTCACTGTCGAGTATGAACATTACACTGGTGGGCGATCTTTTCGAAGGGAAACGACGCACCGTAGCCATGGGCTACAACGCCAGTGTGCTGAGTATTGCCACAGCATCGTACCCTGCCCTTGGCGGTGTGATTGCCATTTTTGGCTGGCAGTATATTTTTGCTTTGCCTATCCTGGCAATTCCGCTGGGTATTTGGGTAATGAGGGGGCTGAACAACCCCGAGCCAAAGAACAAGGCGCACCTCCGATCGTATTTTAGCCGCGTGTGGAAAACCATAAACCAACGCACCGTTTGGGGCCTTTTCGCCGTTAACTTTATCCTCTTCCTTATACTTTACGGTACTTACCTCACGTATTTCCCGCTGATGATGGAAAAGCGCCTGGGTGCCGATTCATCGCGAATTGGTTTAATGATGTCGCTTATGTCGGTAACCACAGCAATTATGAGTTCGCAACTGGCGCGCCTTAACCGCTTGCTGGGGCAAAAACGGCAGCTCATTATCGGAAGTGCATTTTACATGCTGGCTTCGCTGCTTATGCTTGGTGCCAATTCGTATTTAATGTTGGGCGTGGCGGTCATCGTATTTGGTTTTGGGCACGGAATAACAATACCATCCATTCAAAATATGCTGGTAGGTTACGCGGCAATAAACGAGCGGGCGGCCTTCATGTCGCTAAACTCCATGGTGCTGCGTGGCGGGCAAACCTTTGGCCCCTTGCTGGTAGGCGTGTTTTATGCACTTGGCGGCCTCGAAGCCAGTTTCCTGTCGGGCGCAGTTATGGCTGTGTTAATGATGATCATCATTTTTGCTACGGTGCATGTAAAAAAGAAACATGCCTGAACCCAAAATCCATACATTAAACACTTAACCATTTTTACTGCCACTGCCAATAACCAATAACCAGTGACCAGTGACCAATGACCAATGACCAATGACCAATGACCAATGACTAATGACTAATGACTAATGACCAGTGCCCACTGCCCAATGACTAATGACCAGTGACTAATTCCCTCTTTGCCGGCAGCCGGGCTTTCCGCTAAAGTTGCCACACCTTTTGCCGGTTCCACCAAAGGCTGTTGGGTAGCTTCCTTTGGTCGCTCCCAACAGCCCGGTGTCACAAGCAAAAGCTGCGGCAAGCTACCGCTGCAATCCCTGCCGGAGGCCTGTGGTTCAATTGAGAGGGAAGCAAAAAAAGCACCGCTACCGAGCTAAAAAACTGAAGTACGAAAAGGCCTGATAACACGGCTTTTCAGAAGCATACAAAAAACACACTACATTTTTGTAAAAACGTAGTGTGTTTTTTAAAAATAGACGTGTGATTTTTGTAAAAATGTAAGCATGTTTTTTTACAAGGATAACTATAAAGGTCTCCTGGCATTTATAATGCCATTTATAAGGTCGTTACAAACGACAAAGTTAGAAACCCCTTCCCGATTACTTCAGGACTGGCAGTTGCAAAAGAGGGGCAGGGGAGCCATTGCGTGGCTATGCTGGTATTATATTAATTAACACAAATTAAGTTAAATAGATTCAAAATTGTTAATTGATCTGAAAATATTGGTTTTTTAAAACAAATGCTCATAAATTGCAGCCTAAGTTTTTAACCCATTTAATCATGAAGCAAATTTTTATAACCCTACTCTTTTTTACCGTTTTTGCTGCCTGTTCTTCCAGCAAAAAGATGGTAAACAAATCGAACTACAACGATTTGGTGGGGCAGAACGAATTAGCAATCCTGAAACAAATAGGAAGTCCGACACAAGTAATACATACGTCCTCTGGCGGAAAGGTTATGGTGTATGAGTTTACTGAAACAGGTATGTTCCTTATGCCAAACAAGTCGAACCTTAACATTAATCCTAAAACAAAAGCATGGACTTACACCAGTAATGTAAATAAAACTACTAACGACCCTGAATATACTATCTACCAAAAAAGCACATCGAGTTTTAAAGCCTATATTGATGAGAATGGTAAATGCATTCGTGTAGAGGGAAATTTGCCTCAAGAGTACATGGAAATGCGCTATGAAAGGTTTAAGCATTTTAAATAAAATTGGAAATTAAGACAAATTCAAAAAACATACGGAAAACAATAATATCAACCCATCAGACAGTAAACAAAAGCCTTTTAAATTATTAATAACAAATTAAAATCATGAAACAGAATTCCATTTTACTTTTAATTTTTTCGTTATTCCTTTTTTCGTGTGATAACGACGACCCGGTAGTGATTGAAACCATTCTCCCGCTTACGGTTCCGATTGAAGTAACCGAAGCATCGGCAACAGAGCACGAGTCGGGGAGAACGGATTATGCATTTACAGCATCGGGAACTTATTACCTTAGCGATAATGCTGACCTGAAGGATAAGTTGGACGATATCACACACATTCAGGGGAAATTTGTTGACTTTGGATTAAGTGGTCTTGCAGAAGGTGATTCGATAAATTATTTAACGATCTCAGTAGAAGACGATAGAATGGAAATTAATGTGCCTGATTCCATTACTTTTACAAGAAATGGAATGTTCGGTGGTGCATACATGGCCTTTGGCGAAACCTTGACGGAGGAAAAAGAAGTAACGGTTACCTTGGAAGGGACCACCCGAAAAGCACCAATGAATTTTGATATAAACCTGGAACTTTTAATAGACGCTGTACTCGCCGATGAGGAGTAATTAAGAAAGATCCGATCCGTATAAATTAACGAATATACAGATCGGACCCTTTTACTAATGACCTCCGCTGCTGCCGCGCGAATCCTTTCGCGTGGCTTGCTTATTGTATAAAGAAAAATTAAACCACGCGTGAGGACACGCGCGGTAGCGGGGTGGTTGGGCTTTAGCTCATAGTTGATAGCAGATAAAAAGAAAGATCCGATCTGCATAAATTAACTTCTATACAGACCGGATCCTTTTCTAATGACCAATGACCAATGACCAGTGACCAACTTTCTATTCCATCCAAAAGCGGTTGCGTTTGTGAATCTTTTTACTCCAGTAAACAAACGGCGTGTCGGCAGCTGCAACAATCCATTTCAGGAAATAAGTGGTAAGCAGAATTTCAATCAACACCGGCCATTCATAAATACCCCAAAAAGCAATGGCAACAAAAACAACGCTGTCTATCAGTTGTGAAACCATAGTACTGAGGTTATTACGCAACCAGATCTGGTGGTCTTTCGAGAAACGCTTTTTCCATAAATGGTAAGCCCAAACATCGTGGCGTTGCGATAACAGGTAAGCTGCCAGACTGGCAACGGCAATACGCGGCATCAGGCTAAAAATCGTACTGGTAGCTTCGTGTGTAATTCCGGCAAACTCGTCGCCTTCCAACGGCAGAAATTCCAGTGCCAGGTTCATCAGCAATGTCATTGATATCAGACTGAAAAATCCGATCCACACCGCTTTCTTAGCTTCCTCTTTTCCGTAGTTCTCCGACAGAATATCGGTTACCAAAAACGAGGTAGCATACACAATGTTACCAAGCGTGGCTACAAGGCCAAACAGCTCAACGGTTTGTATTACCTGAATGTTGGCCACAATTACCGAGATGGGAATCCACATCACAAGGCCCCATTTCCCGAATAAACGGTAGGCTAAAATAATTAGCAGAAAATTCGCCAGCAACATGGCCAGCCATAACAATTCGTTTTGCATTTTTTTATTTTTAAGGCGCAGGGTTATGCCACCTGCTTAATTAATACTCAAAATTTTGGCCTGCAAATGTAATGGAAAAAGCTGAAAGTCAAAAAGCAAGAATATACCCCTTTGGCTGTAGCCATTTCCCCTCAAGAGGGAAACAGCTGCAAAGCAATGCCGGAGATTTTGAATATCGCTAAAATTGATCAGCGCTAGCTCCCCTCCAGAGGGGAGCTCCCGACAGGGTGAGGGGTAATGTAAATAGTGAGTGTGTCGGAGAAAGATGCGCTAAGCGGTTCTAAACCGCGTATCGCATTTCTTTGGGCAGAACCCAATTCTTTTATGTCTCTTATTTAGAAGCCTTCTTCAATATCCCCAAAGTCTTTTCATCGATCTTCCCAAACAACGAAACTCCTGATGCACCGTTTGCTATGGCTACACGAATTCCTTCTTCCAACTCTGCGTCAGATTTGAAATCGGGTAAAAACAGACCGGCATAAATCGGGAATTTCCCGCAAAGGAAATGGATTCCTTCCTCAACTGCATCCCCGATCCAACTTACCGTTTCGCGGTAAAAACCGTGGTAGATCATCGGACAAACGGCATCGAGGTTCCAGTTGGTCCAGTCCTGCCGCACAATGCGGCGTGCAATTTCCGGTGTCGGGAAAACCGCTGCTGTAATTGGCTTATTATGTGAGTGTGCAATATCTGCCAGATGATTAACAATACCATTTACCTGTTCGTATCGGTATTTGCGCCATGCCGGACTTTGATCGGGATGTTCCATTTCCAGCGGATCTTTACCCGTTTTCTTTTTAAAATTCTCGCGGCACGTGTCGCAGTAACAGAAATCATATTCCGGCAACTCTTTGCTTTGGTCAATGCCGTAATTATCCCACAGGTTTACCGGCAAAATTACATCGCAGTAACGTACATAATCCAGGTGCAGGCCATCTACATAGTCTTTTTCCAGAATTTCTTTCGAGCGCTGAGCCAGGTATTCTTTCACTTCCGGTTTGGAAGGGCACAACCAGCGGTAGTAACCCACGTACGGCGGATTGTCGGCACACGATTTTCCGTCGCGGCTAACGGCATACCACTCCGGGTGGCTGGCAAGCAACTCTTTTTCGCCACGGTTCATGGTCCACATCCAGCGATGCGTTTCCAGTCCGGCCTTTTTTGCTATTCGAAAATGACGTTCGCTGTCGTGCTCGAAAAACATACCACGCACCCCGGCTTCATAATAACTGCCGTATTTCTTTTGCAGGTCTTCGTCGCTCTCCTCAGGATTTGGGTTTTCCCAAACCCAGTGTTTTAAGCCTTGCTTTGCAGCTGCCGGTTTCGCTTCTCCGGCACAGGCGCTTGCTACGGTAAGGCCCATTCCGGCCAGCATTGTGGTTTTAATAAAATCTCTTTTGTTCATCGTTAGTTTGTTTATTTGTCAGTATGTATGCGTAATAAGCCATCCTGATCGATAGAGATCATCAGGTTGTTGTTGGTTGTTAAAGTTGCGGTATATGTTTTTCCGGATGCCTTCATTTTTAGCGAAAAAGCGGTGCTGTTTTCTGGAATTCCAAGTGCAGAAAGATCGTCACAATATACTTTGTGCTTGTGCCGATAGTCGCTTTGCGCATAAAACACATGCCATAGGTGGCGGGCCAGTAATTCCTCTTGGGGTAGTTGAAAAGACGCGTGCGTTGGTTTCTGAGCGTTAGAAGCAAACTGAATCAATCCCCAACGTTCCGGGAAGTGCATGTTTATTACACCTTGCGGACTCCAAACCCAGTTGTCTTCCGGCAGCAATTTTCCGTCGTCGTTTGTTTTTCGCGTGTATTTTCCGTCGATTATTTCGGTTTGCCACTGCACGCGCGAAAAGTTGATCTTCCAGATAGTACCGGCTTCGGGCTGTATATAATTGCCATCAGTGGTTAACGCTGAAAAGGGAATAGCCATTTCAACGCACCATTTTTTGTCGGTGTCGGACGGGTCATTCAGTGTGCCATACACATAAACAGCACTTTTAAATCCTTTGGCATTCCATTCAATAACGGGTTTCCCGCCATTGCGGTATGGTTTGTCAAGAAATAGATCGAATAAGGTATTTTGGGCATTTACTTCAAACTCGTAATAATTGTGCGTGTCGCCATCGGGATCGATAAACACTTCAAAATCATTTTCGTGGTAAACGATCATGTCTTGCTTATCGTAGTAGGCCCAAATATGTTCCTCTTTTAATTCTGCAAAAATGTACAGGTTATTGGCATCCCACAACATTTTAATTCGCGTAGGGTATGTCGGCTGAGGCATATTTTCTCCCTGAATATCAATAAACTCAGAAGTCCATGCAGCATCCTTCCATGCCGGTTCGTTAGCTTGTCCGTCAATCGTAATGGCAGTGCTACTTTGTCCCGCAATATAGGTGTTTGGAGTTGTAAACAGGCGGGCATACTTCTCCGGTACCTCTTGCGCCGATGAGCCAAGGTTGCTGATTATAAAAAGTGTGATAAGGAGGGCATTCCTGATAATTCGCATAGATTAATCACTATTAATGTCGAACAATAACGACAAAAATATTGAAAAAATTATCAAGAATGCCTGATCTTTTTAAAAAAATAAGAAAGGTTTATGACATATTCACGTCGCGGGCAATATATTCGCCATAATCTTTTATAATCGGGTCGTATTGCTCGTGAAATAATTCCGACGTCACCATAAAGTCGGCCGTAGAACGGTTTGATGCTGTTGGAATATTGTACAAAACCGTAATACGCAACAAGGCTTTTACGTCAACATCGTGCGGTTGCGGCTGCATCGGATCCCAAAAGAAGATGAGCATATCGATATTGCCTTCGCAAATCATTGCTCCCAATTGTTGGTCGCCACCCAGTGGCCCCGATTTCAGGCGGGTAACAGTAGGCGGCACGGTGCCATGTTTGTGACAGCTTTCTGCAAGTGCCTCTTCAACCATTTTTCCGGTTGTTCCGGTACAAATCAAGTCGTGTTGGGCCAGTTCTTTCCAGTTGAAAGACACCCATTCCATAATATCTTTTTTGCGGTTATCGTGTGCTACGATCGCTATATTCTTTTTTCTTTTCATTATTCATGTTTTGTATTCAGTAAACTACTGTACTGAATATTGTTTTCGGTTCAAATGTAGATCGTTTTTAAATAAGGAAATGGTAAAAACATGTTTTATAACATAAATTTAGCTCAAACTTAATTTCCACACCCAACACCAAAGGATTGCTTAACATTTGAGTAATACCGATGTGAAATCAGGATGAGCCTTATCTCATACATTTTCCGTTTTCAATCGGTATTAACCATTGTAATTCCAGTGTTTCACTTAAGGCTCACACTGAAAAACAATTGGTATAACCTTCTGTTATGCTTATTACAAAAGGCTTTTCATTTCATCAATCATTTGCTGGGCCAGTTTATCTGCCTCTGCACTTGATTTCGCCTCTGCATAAATCCTAATGATCGGTTCGGTATTCGATTTTCGTAAATGCACCCACGATTCCGCAAAATCGATTTTTACCCCATCGGTTGCTGTTACCTCTTCGTGTGCATATTTTTCCTGCATTTTTACAAGAATTCCATCCACATCGATTTCCGGAGTCAGTTCAATTTTGTTTTTAGAGATGAAATAATCGGGGTAGGTTTTACGCAGTTCCGAACATTTAAGGCCCGATTTGGCCAAATGAGACAGAAAAAGTGCCGCTCCAACCAAAGCATCGCGGCCACTGTGGCTGGCAGGATAAATAATTCCGCCGTTTCCTTCGCCGCCAATAATGGCATTTGTTTCGCGCATTTTGGCTACTACATTCACTTCGCCAACCATTCCAGCTGCGTAACTCTGACCGTGCTTTTCAGTAACATCGCGTAGCGCACGGCTCGATGAAAGGTTTGAAACCGTATTTCCGGGAGTTTGGCTCAACACATAATCGGCAACGGCTACCAGCGTGTATTCCTCGTTAAACATACTGCCATCTTCGTTGATGATCACCAGGCGGTCAACATCAGGATCGACAACAAAACCCACGTCGACTTTATTTTTGCTGATGATTTCTGCTGTTTTCACCAGGTTTTCGGGAATTGGCTCCGGTGTATGTGCAAAGTGTCCCGTTGGTTGGCAGTTTATTTCTACTATGTTTTTAATGTCGAGTGCTTTAAAAAGTGCGGGCATAGCAACGCCTCCAACCGAGTTAACGGCATCAATGGCTACCGAAAAGTTGGCTTTTTTAATGGCTTCCACATCCACCAATTCGAGGTTCAGAACATGTTGCACATGAATATCGGTGTAGTCTTTTTTCACCACTGTTCCCAGGTCATCCACTTCGGCAAAGCTGAAATCTTCAGCATCGGCAATTGCCAGTACTTTTGCTCCTTCTTCAGCATCAAGAAATTCACCTGCTGAATTCAGTAGTTTTAAAGCATTCCATTGTTTTGGGTTATGACTGGCCGTGAGGATAATTCCGCCATCGGCTTTTTCTTCGGTAACGGCAATTTCGGTGGTTGGCGTAGTTGCCAGTCCGATGTTCACCACATTGCACCCCATTCCCGAAAGTGTGGAAACAACGATTGATGCCACCATTTCTCCCGAAATCCGTGCGTCGCGTCCAACAGCAACTGTAATTTTTTCTTTGTTTGCTTTTTCTTTTGCCCAGGTGGCGTAAGCTGCAGTAAATTTTACCAGGTCGAGCGGGCTTAAACCTTCGCCCGGTTTACCTCCAATGGTACCTCGTATTCCCGAGATCGATTTTATTAATGTCATAATCTAATGTTCAGTTTGAGGCGTAAAGATAAAAAGTCGATCCTGAATTACGACACATAAACGATAAAACCAGCCAATATGTTGGAAGAATGTGCTTCGTTTGACAGATGCCGGATACTGGATACTGGATTCTTGATACTGGATACCTGATTCTCGCAACTCGCAACTCGATCCTCACAATAGATACCGGAAGCTCCATGTGCTTTGCCCCATGACCGGTTTGCTGAAGAATTAATCCAACTCTTCCAGTTCGCGCAGTGTGGCTTTTAGTTTTTTAATGTAATTGCCATACAATTTGCGGAATCCCCAGCGAAGGAAAAGGAATATGGCACCACCGAAAACAGCTACAAGAAGCACTGTTATTCCGACCGTTAAAATGATCTGGCTTGTTTCAATATCCGACAAATGCATGCCTTGTGCCTCTGCATTGTATTCGGTTCCAATAAACATCCCCGAAATAAAAGCTGAAGCCATACTGAGTAACAATGTGGCAAGAGCCAGGTAAAAAAGGCGTTGATACAGTGATAGTGTTTCAATTATTTTTTTGAGCGTGCCTTTTAAATCACAAGCAACATCGCATTGTTTTTTCACCCGGTAATACTTGATAACAAAATAGAGAAAGGTGGTAACAATAAGCACATTGCCAAAAACACCCATAAAAAGTACCCAATTGGGTATGGGCAGATCGCTGTAGTGTTTTTCTATGGTTTCAGGTGACAAGATAAAATCATCAAGTGTGAACAAAACGATCAGCCCCAGAAGAATTATAAATCCAATACGGATATTACGGTCGATTCGTTCAATGAGGTTCTTGGTTCGTTTGCAGAGCATGGTGTTCAACTGGTTTTCGTTCAGGTCTTTGGAGGGGGTTATTTTGCTCCATGTTTTTTTAAGCTCGTTTAATTCCATAACTACTACTCTTCAGTTACCATAAGCTTCTTCAGCTTTTTCTTAATCCGGTTCATTTTCACCCGCACATAGTTTTGGGTGATTCCGGTAATCTCAGCAATTTCCTCGTACTTTTTGTTTTCGAGGTACAGCAGCACAATCGATTTTTCGATTCCGGTAAGCTGCTGAATAGCTTTGTGCAATACTTTAATATTCTCTTCGGTTTCGGTATCGTACTTTTCATCTTCAATTTGAAAATTTTCGTACGTCAGGTTGTTTTGGTCAGGTCTTCTTTTACTTTTTTTGAAAGTAGTAATTGCGGTATTCAGCGCTACACGATACATCCATGTAGAAACCTTTGATTCTTTTCTGAAATTAGGGAACGACTTCCAAAGTTGTACCACTATTTCCTGAAACAGATCATTTCGGTCATCTTCCGTGTCGCAATAAATGTTGCAAACTTTGTGGATGATGCCCTGGTTTTTCTGGATGATGTGTAAGAATTCCTTTTCCAAAATCGTTTAATTAGTAACTGGTAGAGAGAATAATTACAACTGATGGTTAACAAACAGCTATAGTTTTTATTGATAAGAAGTTTGAAGGCCGGAGTTGGAGAAGCTTTTCTTCCGGCTCCGGGCTTCAGTCTTCCATCTTCTATTTACATCATTTTTAAAAACTTCACCTCTTTTTCGGTAAGAATCCGCCATTTACCACGAGGTAAGTTCTTTTTGGTGAGGCCGGCAAAAAGCACACGGTCGAGTTTTTTAACCCGGTAACCAAAGTGCTCGAAAATACGACGCACAATGCGGTTTTTACCTGAATGAATTTCAATGCCCACCTCGGTTTTATCATCAGGGTGCGTGTAACTAATGGCGTCGGCAGCAATTGGGCCGTCTTCCAGTTCAATTCCTGAGGCAATCATATCCATGTGTCCGCGCTCAACAGGTTTGTCGAGTGTAACCTGGTACACCTTCTTTTTGTTATGTTTTGGGTGGGTTAGTTTTTTCGAAAGATCGCCATCGTTGGTAAACAGTAACAAACCGGTTGTATTTCGGTCCAGTCGGCCAACAGGGTAAACGCGCTCATCGCAGGCGTCTTTTATCAGGTCCATCACAATTTTATCCGCATGCGGATCGTCGGTGGTGGTCACATAATCTTTTGGTTTATTCAGCAGGATATACACTTTGCGCTCGGCTTCAATTTTCCGTCCGTCAAAACGTACTTCGTCGCCCGGCAGCACACGTATTCCAAGTTCAGTAACAATCTTCCCGTTAATGGTTACCGCTCCGGCAGTAATAAAAGTATCGGCTTCGCGGCGCGAACAAACACCGGCGTTGGCGATAAAACGGTTCAGGCGCATTCCTTCGGCCGAAAGTGTTTTTAGTTTTGGCCTTGGTCCGGCAGCTTCTTTTTTCTTTTCAGCCGGTTTGCCATATTTTTTCCCGGGTTTGAATTCTTTTTTGGGTTCCGATTTTTCTATCACCCGTGATTTCCCAACACGTTTTCCAGAAGGTGCCTTCACCGAACGTTTTGACGAATTGCCGGATGATTTACCTTGTGAACTGCCCCGGTTACTGTTGTTATTCTTGCGCATTGCTAAATTATTTTGTGCAAAGATCGCTAAATTTTCTGATTTGGAATTTTATTTCCCTGAATTCACTTAAATTCGGGGCTCAAACATAAAATTAGAACTATGAATTCGCATGAAATTGATTATAAGATCATCGGTCACGATGTTCAGTTGGTTGAAATTGAATTAGATCCGGCCGAAACGGTGATTGCCGAAGCCGGTGCCATGTTGTATATGGAAGATGGTATCGAGTTTCAGGCCCGGATGGGCGACGGATCGAATCCACGCGCCGGTTTCTTTGATAAGGTATTATCTGCCGGATCGCGTTTAATAAGCGGCGAGTCGCTGTTTCTTACCCATTTTACCAATCAGGGATGGGGGAAAAAGCACGTGGCATTTTCGGCTCCTTATCCGGGAACTATTATTCCGCTTAACCTGCCGGATTTTGGTGGAAGAATCATCGTTCAAAAGGATGCTTTTTTGTGTGCTGCACTAGGCACAAAAATTTCGATAACGTTTAACCGTAAACTGGGTGCCGGATTTTTTGGCGGCGAAGGATTTATTCTTCAGCAGCTGCAAGGCGATGGAAAAGCTTTTATCCACGCCGGAGGAACTGTAATTGAGAAACAGCTGAACAACGAAACACTGCGGGTAGATACCGGTTGTATTGTTGGTTTTGAAACTTCGGTAGATTATAGTATTGAACAGGCAGGTGGTTTACGCTCGATGGTTTTTGGCGGCGAAGGATTATTTCTGGCCACGTTACGGGGAACCGGAAAAGTTTGGTTGCAAAGTATGCCAATACGGAAATTAATTGCTGAGTTGTCGCCGGCTGGAGGCAATGCCCGAAAAGAAGCACGTGGCGGTTTGCTCGATAATTTGCTGGAAGGATAGTTTTAGTTTGCAGTTTTCAGTCTCAGTTTTCAGTTAGAAACCAAACCAACTGTTGACTGCGACTGAAAACTGTATACTTTCTACACAACGCCGGGCAAACTTATTCCTTTAATTTTTCGGTAGAGGTCGAGAGCAAAAATGTCGGTCATTCCCGATACAAAATCAACTACCGATTGAATTTTCAGATACACCGAATCATCGTCGGGCTTAAACTGGCCGGGTAGCAACGATAATATTTTCTGACTGTATTTATCCTTTTTGTCGGTATTCATAATTGCATCAACAAACTCTTCCAGCAGCGTTCCGATAATTTTGTAACCCGCAATTTCAATCTCAACCACCGAACGGTGTGCATAAATTTCGCCAAACGAAATGCGCTGAACTTCTTTCATTGCTGCGGCTTGCTTTTCAGGAAGCTGATCGATAAGACTTCCGGTGAAAGTTCCGGCCATAATCGCGTCGTAGTTATCCTTAAAAATGTCGATGCAACGGTAAATCAACTCGCCGATGACATTGGCACGCAGGTAACTTATTTGTTCGTTTATATCGCTTACCTGGGTAAAGGTATTTTCGAAACGTTCAATACGTTCTTCGGTAAAGAAATTCTGGAAAAGCGCACGAATACGGTCGTAGTGTAAAATGCCCAGTTTAAAAGCATCTTCCAAATCCATAATCTGGTAACAAATATCGTCGGCGGCCTCCACCAGATACACCAGCGGATGACGGGCAAAACTTCCATCTTCGCGTTGCGCAATTCCCAACTCTTTGGCGATGTGGTAGTAATTTTCTTTGTCCGACTGGAAAAAGCCAAACTTTGGTTTTGTAGCTTTTACCGACTCATACGGATATTTCACAATGCTGGCCAGTGTTGAGTAGGTTAAGGCAAAACCACCCTCGCGTTTTCCGTTAAACTGGTGAGTGAGTGTACGAAAAGCGTTGGCATTTCCGTCAAAACAGGTGAAGTCTTTCCATTCGCCTTCCGAAAGCTGGTCTTTGAATTTCTGGCCGCTTGCTTTGTTAAAATAGTTCGAAATAGCTGCTTCGCCAGAGTGCCCAAACGGCGGATTTCCCAAATCGTGAGCCAGACAAGCGGTTGAAACGATTGTTCCGATTTCGTAGATCAGCGGATTATCCTGATGGAGTTCCAACAGGTATTCCGACAATAAATTCCCCAGCGATCGGCCAACACTGGCCACCTCCAGGCTGTGGGTGAGGCGGTTGTGCACAAAAATATGCTCGGGCAGCGGAAATACCTGTGTTTTATTTTGCATCCGGCGAAAGGGCGACGAGAAAATAATCCGGTCGTAATCGCGCTGAAATTGTGTGCGGTCTTCGTTTGTTACGGGGCCTAAAGTGCCCTTGCTACCCAATCTTTTTGGCGAAAGAAGTGTGTTCCAATCCATAGTCTCAAAAATTCTTGCACGAATGTATAAGAAATTCTTGAACTCTCCTTAGTCCAACCAGAACGACGGGGTGAATAGTACCAGTACCGAATAGATTTCCAAACGGCCAATAACCATTAGCGCGGTTAAGAAATATTTGGCTCCGGCGGGTAAATGCAGGAAGTTGCTCACCGGGCCAACGGTGCCAAATCCCGGACCAATGCCTGCCATACTGGTTGCTACGGCTCCAAACGAGGTTTTCAGGTCGTTGGTCCAAAGCATCATTATCATAGTGCCGATAATAAGTATGAGGTAGTAAAAAAGAACAAAAGTGAAAACGCGGTTAATGAGCTCGGGCTTCACCACGTTTTTGTTGTAGTGAACCACACGTACAACCGTGCTCGACGAAAAATATTCTTTATAAAGTGTGCGTATACGCTTAAAAACAACAAGGTGACGGATAACTTTTACACCACCTCCGGTTGATCCTGATGATGCCCCGATCAACATCAGAATGGCAATGATCCCGATGGATTGTAATGGCCATTGCAAATAATCGGCAGTGGCAAACCCGGTTGCGGTAATAATTGAAACCACCTGGAAAAAGGCATGACGGAAAGCCGGCTCAAATCTCATATCCTGGTGATGAAAGAAAAGTGACAGGGTGATTATCGTTCCGGCAACCAATATTATTTTTAAATACAACCGGAGTTCTTCGTTTTTAAAGGCAGTTTTAAAATCACCCCTCAACCAGAAAACGTGTACTACAAAGTTGATTCCCGAAAGTAGCATAAAAAAGGTTACCGTGTATTGTATAAATGGCGAGAAACTGGCCAAACTATCATTTTTTGTGGAGAAACCGCCGGTGGCAATGGTTGCAAACGAATGGCAAATGGCATCGAAGAGCGACATGCCGCCTATCCATAAAATAATGGTTTCGGCAAAGGTTAGCCCCATGTAAATGAGCCATAACCGGCGTGCCACTTTGCGTATTCGTGTCGATACTTTTTCGGTAGCCACACTCGACACCTCGGAGTAAAACAGATAAATACCGTTAATTTTCAGAAACGGCATAATGGCTACCACTAAAACAATAATTCCCATTCCGCCAATCCAGTGGGTTTCGGCACGCCAAAATAGAACACTTTTGGGAAGCGCTTCTATATCGGATAAAATTGACGATCCGGTTGTGGTAAATCCGGAAATGGATTCGAAAAAAGCATTGGTGAAATTCGGGATACTTCCGGTTAGTAAATAAGGTAGTGTGCCCACCAAAGCCATTACTACCCAGGCGAGTGTAACAATAATAAAACTCTCGCGCAACGAAGGTTCAACCTGCCGTTGTTTTTTGGTAAGCAGGTTTAAAACAACTCCAAAAATAAAGGTGATCAGAAAAGTGTGCGACAGATCGGTAAAAACGCTCTCTTTGTAAATAAATGAGACAATAAGCGCAAAGAGCATAAACAGACTTTCGAACGTAATTACGATTGAGATGATGTGTAAAATTAAAGCGATATTTATTTTAAAGTGCTTCATTTATTACAAAAGGATATATACAATGTGGCAATGAATTATAAACTTGCTGCTTCACATTTCTATTGGCTTCGATCTAAAAATGCGTGTTACATTCGAAATGAATGTGTTGCGATGGCCATATAAATTTATAAAATGAAATAGTGCTTAGCCAATCGAATCATCCCTTCATTTTCAGGATATTGCAGCAATCCGAAATTTTATGCGGTAAAAGTAGGAGGAGGGAGGTTGGTATGATGAATAAGAATAGCCTTAAAAACAGCAGTTGTTGTATGTTTGGATGAGCTGTTTATACTTCTCGGGAAGGTTCCAGAATTTGTG
>NZ_JBFHGM010000090.1:0-16681 GCF_041583095.1 Draconibacterium sp. | reverse complement strand
GAGCAATTATAAAGCAAACCGGCAATTTTCGTGGCAAATATTTCCCATCGCCGGGTATAGCGTTTTCTAACGTTTAATCAAATAATACGTGTTTCAACTGAAGCAATAAGTACTTCGATTAAAGCAACCATCGCTTCAACTAAAACAATAAGCACTTTAACCAAAGCAACAAGCACTTTAACCAAAGCAACAAGCACTTTAACCAAAGCAACAAGCACTTAAACCAAAGCAACAAGCACTTAAACCAAAGCAACAAGCACTTAAACTGAAGCAATGTCAGCTTTAGCTGAAACAATGTCAGTTTCAACTAAAGCAACGACCGTTGCAAGTGAAGCAATCACGATTTCAACTTAAGCAATGGCAATTTCAAGCCAAACAATCAGTGAATCGCGTCCAGAATCTGCTCATCCTCGGTGGTCTGCCCTTTCGAGAAGTTTATAGCCGTTTCGATTAAAGCCAAATGCGAGTAGGCCTGTGGAAAGTTCCCCAGCAAACGTTTGGTTTTAAAATCGATATCCTCGCTAAAAAGCCCCACATGGTTGCTATACGTTAGTAGTTTATCGAATAATTTCTTTGCTCTTTTTCGCTGCCCAATGGCATACAACGAATTAATGAGCCAGAAGGTACAAATAGTAAACGACGAACTTGGCAAACCAAAATCATCCTCGTTTTTATACCGGTACATTAATCCATCTTCGCAAAGCTCCCTTTCGGTGGCCAGCACCGTTTTTACAAAACGTTCGTCTTTTCCATCGATAAAACCGTACGACTGCATCAGCAGCGTGGCAGCATCGAGATCTTTCGATCCGTACGACTGTGTAAATGCGCCAACTTCTTCGTTCCAGGCATTTTTAAAAATATCTTCTTTTATGGTATCGGCGAGTGGTTGCCATTCCGCCACATATCTTTCTTTGTGAATAAATCGGGCAATTTTTACTGCCCTGTCGATTGCTACCCAACAAAGCACTTTCGAGAAGGTAAAGTGGCGGTCGTCGGTTCGAATCTCCCAAATCCCTTTATCCGGTTTGGTCCAGTTATTGGCTACCGTTTTTACGATGCTACGCACGATTGTCCACAGCGACTCACTGTCTTCAAGCGAAATCTTAAATTCGGTAAACTGTTGAAAAATAACATCCATCAGAATTCCGTAAATGTCATTCTGTTTTTGAATGTAAGCCGCATTCCCGATACGAACCGGATACGAATTTTTATAACCGCTTAAATGATCCAAAGTCTCTTCCTCGAGTACTTTCTCGCGATTTATGCCGTACATGATCTGTATCTTCTCATCCTTATCGGGAATAATATCGATAATGAACTTCATAAAACGCTTCACGGTATTCAGGTGCCCCAGGCTCGACATTACCTTTATTACCATCGACGCATCGCGAATCCAGCAAAAACGATAATCCCAGTTTCGCTCCTCGCCAATTGTTTCGGGTAACGAAGTTGTGGCAGCCGCCAAAACAGCTCCCGATTTATCGTAACTCAACAGCTTCAGAACAAGCGCACTTCTAACAATTTCGTTGTTGTATTTTTTAAACGATGTAAGCTTGTTGGCCCATTCCAGCCAATACACTTTTGTTTTCTGAAGTTTCAGGTATTGCCGTTCCAGCGTTTGATTCAGCAGTTTCTGATCGTAAGAAATAAGGATAAACGCATTATCAGTTAAGGTAATTTCGTTTTCCTGCAAAATATCTTCTTTATCGAGGTCGGTATACAGGTACAACGAGTCGTAATCTCCTTCGGTGGTGTAACACTTGATGTACTCCTCCTCGGCTATCGTTGTTGTATTAAAACGGGCGTATTCCACTTTTGGATTATATCGAACCCTAAATTTAGGTTCCCCCCATTTGTACTTTATATACCGAATAATATCCGGAGGGGTAAAATGCCCGAACTCGCTTGTTTTGTAACGAGGCATAAAATCAACAACCTCAAAACACGAATCTTCATTCTGAAAAAATGTAGAAACAATATTTGTTGTTCTTATGTATGTTTGTTTAATCTCATAACTATCGTCTACCAGGAACTCCATGCTCCCCCCTTTTTTTTCGTCGAGTATTTTTGCAAACACCGACGACGAATTAAAATCGGGCAAACAACACCAGTCAATCGATCCCTTGTCGGAAATTAATGCAGCACTTTTGCAATTTCCGATTATCGAGTAGTTCAAATTATCCATGGCCGCAACCTAATGATTTTTGAATTAGTATTAACAGAAAGCTTATAAACGAAGCTATTTTTAACTATGATTTTACAAGCTCATTCAAAAAACTTCGTACCTCCTTGTAGTTGTTTACGAAATATTTTGCGGCCGAATTTTCGGTACCTACTTTGATGGTATGTGCCCCTTCGGGTAATTCTTTAAACAAGAATTCATCGGTCCAGTCGTCGCCCATAGCCAACACAAAATCAGCAGGATTAGCATGTAAAAAGTCGGTTGCAGCCGTTCCCTTATTTATTCCCGAAACTTTTACCTCTACTACCTTTTTCCCTTCCAGTATTTCCAAATCCTGGTTAAAGATCAGGTTTGAAATATCGTGCACCAATTCAAGCGCACGCAACACGCCTAACTCGATATCGGCTTTGCGGTAGTGCCAAACCAGCGAATAGGTTTTCTCTTCGATTAAACTTCCCGGAGTACGATCGACATACGATTCAAGCACCGGCAAAATACTCTCTTTCCACTCGGTATGAACAGGTTTACGTTCTACCCAACCTTTGCCTTTTTCTTTTAACCAGGCTCCGTGTTCGGCAATTAAATTGTATTTTCTTTTTCCAAACCAGCGGTCGAAAGTCTCTCTGTCGCGCCCGCTTACCAATGTCAGCGTTGTATTTTTCTCGGCTGCCAGTTTATCGAGCAACTTGTACAAGTCCTCATCGGGTTTAGCCGCCTGCGGATTCGCAAAAAAACGTTGCAAAGTTCCATCGTAATCCAGGAACAAAACTTTCGACTGCTTATCATTGTAATCCGTGAAGATCTTATTCTTTAACTGGGCTGTAATTTTTCGTGCATGATGCTCCGAGCGTTTTTCAATCGTTTTATTTAATGCCTTCATAAACTCCGAAGCCCACTTATGAATATCGTAACGTTTTATACGCTGTTGCATGGCCGTTATGGCTTTCTCCATTTCTTTGTCGGGTTTGGTGAGTGCCCTGTAAATTGCATCGGCCGTATCGGGGATATTATTCGGGTTCACCGAAATGGCTTCTCCAAGCTCTTTCGATGCACCAGCCATTTCACTCAAAATAAGAACACCCTTTTTGTTGACTTTTGATGCAATATACTCTTTAGCCACCAGGTTCATTCCGTCTCTTAGCGGTGTTAGTAAAGCCACGTCGGCCGAGCTGTACAACTCAATCAGATTATGGAACGGAACCGAACGATAGAAATAAATTACCGGGTTCCAGTTCAGCGTTCCAAATTCACCGTTAATATTCCCCACCAACACATCAATCTCGTTTTTCAGATTTTGGTACTGCTCCACATCCGTTCGCGACGGAACGGTAAGCATAATCAACGAAACTCTTTCGCGGTAATCCGGATGTTTCATTAAAAACTCGCGGAAAGCATTTAAACGCTGCGGAATACCTTTGGTATAATCCAAACGGTCGATCGACAGAATTAATTTACGGTTTGGCATACTTAACAGGAACCGGTCAATATCCTGGTGTTCTTTCGATCGGTCCTGAATGGGTTTGCTTTGGATTTCCAGCGCATGCGATTCAAACTTCTTATAATCAATACCCATCGGAAATACATCGATCATCACCTGACGGTTTTCCAGTTTTATCTGGTTAAAATCAACATCGTGTCCTAACAAACGTTTCACCGAACTAATAAAGTGTCGGGCATAATCGTAGGTGTGAAAACCAATCAGATCGGCTCCCAGCAGTCCATTTACAATTTGCTCGCGCCACGGAAGTATACGTATTAACTCGTATGATGGAAACGGGATATGCAAAAAGAATCCGATGGTTAAATCGGGGCGTCTTTCGCGAAGGATGTTGGGCAAAAGCAACAATTGATAATCGTGTACCCAAACCACGTCGCCTTCTTCTGCGTTTTCGATAATCGCATCGGCAAACATTTCGTTCACTTTGCTGTACGACTCCCAATACGATTCGTTAAACTCAGTAAACTCGGCAAAATAGTGAAACAAGGGCCAAAGCGTTGCATTGCTAAACCCATCGTAATAATTAGTAATTAATTCTTCGTTTAAAAATACAGGCAGGCATTGTTCGGTTTCCAGCAAACCGATAACTTCCTTTTCTTCCTTTTTTGTTTCGGGCATCACACCCGGCCAGCCTATCCAAACGCTGTTGCTGTCTTTGTGATATGATTTCAAACCTGTAGCTAAACCTCCGGCACTGGGAGTTATAGTCATTCCATCTGCACTTCTGTTTATCATTACAGGTAACCTGTTTGAGGCAATTATTAATCTACTCATAGTGTATTATTTCTATAGAAATTATTTCTAAATTACAAATATATTATTATCTGCAGAAAGTTGCATTCCTCTTATGTAAATTCATTATTAACAATGAATTTAAAAGCTACATGAATTTGCATGCCCGCTTTTTTTTGTATTTTTGTTCGCTTAGAAACTATTTTCAAATATGAATATAACTTCTTTAACAAAAAAGCAGGTAGCAAAGTCAATTGTTCCCCAGTTGGAAGAACAGGCATACGAGATGTCGTTACAAACCGGGTTACTAAAAAACTATATTCCTTCTTCTCCTATTACAACGCAAACGGAGGATAATGGTTTTATTCCTGATATTATAACCACCGAAAAAAACGGTGAAACCAACATTTACGAAATTCAGTTAACCAATAATATTGATACAGAAAAATGGAATTTTTTCGCGCATTTCACCAAAGAAAGACACGGAAAACTTCACATCATCGTACCCGAACCCAACCTAAGCGCAGCAGAGAAAGTAATCGTTGAGAACAACATCCGTAACATTAGGCTGATGTATGTTCCGAACTGATTCTATTCGCAGATAACGGACATAACATTTTAGTTCATAACATACTCAAAAACAACTTTTGAGTAAAAAAATATGTATGATTTATAATAACAGACAGCAGACAATTGCACACAAAATTGAGACAGAAGCGCAACTTTCGAAGTGGAAAGACTGGAGGTGGCAGCTACGGCACTCCATAAAAACACTGGAAAAGTTTGAAGAACTATTAGGCGTTAAATTTGATGAGAATGAACGGGAAAACCTAAAAGAAACATTCGACAAATTCCCCTTGTCTATCACGCCTTATTACCTTTCGCTAATTAACAAGAAAGATTTCAAAAACGATCCGGTTTTTAAACAGTCGTTTGGCCAGGTTGAAGAACTTATTACTTTAAAATCTGAGCTGGAAGACCCGCTATCGGAAGACAGCGACAGCCCGGTTGAAGGGATTACACACCGTTATCCCGACCGCGTATTATTTCATGTAAGTAATATTTGCTCCATGTATTGCCGTCACTGTACACGTAAACGTAAAGTTGGCGATATCGACTACGTGCCGTCAAAAGAACAATTGCAAAAGGGGCTCGATTATATTGCCGGCAACCCGCATGTACGTGATGTTCTATTATCGGGTGGCGACCCTTTTATGTTGCCTGATGAAAAAATTGACTGGCTTTTGTCGGAAATAACAAAAATACCACATGTTGAGATCGTAAGAATTGGTACACGAATGCCGGTGGTACTTCCTTACCGGATTACCGATAAACTGGTTTCGATTTTAAAGAAATACCAGCCACTTTGGATTAATACGCACTTTAATCATCCGAAAGAAATTACGGCCTCATCAAAAGAAGCATTGGCAAAACTGGCCAACGGCGGATTTCCCTTGGGTAACCAATCGGTTCTGTTGGCCGATGTAAACGACTGCCCTCGGATTATGAAATCGCTGCTCCACAAGTTGGTGGAAAACCGGGTACGACCTTATTACCTCTACCAGTGCGATCTTTCGGAAGGACTTTCGCATTTCAGAACACCAATTGGTAAGGGTATTGAAATTATGGAGAGCCTTATCGGGCACACCAGTGGTTTTGCCCGCCCAACGTATGTGGTTGATGCACCCGGAGGAGGAGGTAAAATTCCGGTAATGCCAAATTATATTATTTCATGGTCGACCAACAAAGTGGTGTTGCGCAATTACGAAGGAGTAATAACAACCTATAAAGAACCCGACTCGTACGAAGCAAAATTGTGCGACCGAAACTGTGAAAATTGTAACCTCGACTTAAAAATTGAAGAGGGTGCAGAAGAAGACGCAATTGGAATTGAAAAATTACTATCGGATACCGACGATGCGATATCGTTGATACCCGAAGACAACGAACGAATGATAAGGAGGGAAGAAGATGCAGGATAAAATTGAAAAATTAGGCAACGGAAGCATAATTCAACACGGGCAGTTAAACGATCGTGTCTACCTGATGAAATTGGGTAGCACGGATTGCCCGTCGGAAATTGTTAAAGAAATAAATACGCTGGCAAGAGAAAACAAGTACAGTAAAATTGTTTGTAAAATACCGGTGCACGCCGCCCCGGTATTTCTATCCAACGGGTTTTTATCCGAAGCACAAATACCGGCGTTTTACAACGACAATGAAGCTGCGTTTTTTGTTTCGAAGTTTCTGAATTCCGACCGGCTTTTAGATATTGAAACGGAAAAACTGAACAACCTTAGCCAGATGCTAAAGGTGCAGGATTCGATTACGCCAAATGGTACAGACTATTCGAATGTAACTGTTCGCAAGCTGGAAAAAGAAGACTATGAGCAAATAACCGACATATATCGCGAAGTTTTTGTAACTTATCCGTTTCCGATCAATAATCAGGAGTACGTGCTAAAAACATTTCAGGATGGAACACAGTATTTCGGAGCTGAATCGAATGGAAAACTGGTAGCTCTGGCATCGGCCGAAATTGACAAAGAAGGCAAAAATGCCGAAATGACCGACTTTGCCACCCTACCCGACCAGCGCGGTAAAAACCTGTCGGTGCTGTTATTAAACGCACTCGAAAAATCGATGAAAGAACAGGGAATTACAACCTTGTATACGATGGCCCGGTTAAATTCGATAGGAATGACAAAAACCTTCCTGAAGATGGATTATTGTTATTCGGGAACTTTAATAAAGAATACGAACATTGCCGGAAAGATTGAAAGTTTAAACATTTTATATAAACATATCTGATATGAACCTGGGATACCGATGTCATTTTGCAAAAACCTGCCCTCTTTATAAAGGAGAGGAGAAATCAAAGGATATGCCTTTGCTACTTTTTAGAAACGTGTTTTGTAACCGAGGAATGAAAGGCTGGAAAAACTGTAGCAGATTCAACGAATTGACGGAAAAGGAAAATCAGAACCAAAAATGAACGAGAAAATATATGAGTAAAGAAACAATTGACATTCAGAAAATCAGTAATCAATTTGAAAAAGACATTTTAATATTATTAAACGAAAAAGAAAAATACGTTTATGGCGACATCATCAAAGACCTTAAACTGTCGGCCAGAAGAGGCCAGGAGTTAATTTCTTCCTTACTTAATAAAGGTCTTGTGAAACGTATTGACCAATCTTCATACCTCAAGCTTAATGTTGATATTAAATAATGGGGTGGATTGATCTCTCTATTTTTTGCGTATACCTGTTGGCGATGCTTGGCGTTGGTGTTTATTTTCTGCGCAAAAATAAAAATACAGACGATTATTTTGTTGGTGGACGTAAACTCAGTAGTATTCACATCGGGTTATCGGTGGTAGCTACTGATGTTGGCGGAGGTTTTTCCATCGGTTTGGGTGGATTGGGTTTTACCATGGGATTATCTGGTAGCTGGCTTTTGTTTACCGGCCTATTGGGAGCCTGGCTTAGCGGTGTTCTTCTCATTCCAAAAGTTTCGGGGCTGGCACGCCGAAAAGGATTTTTATCTTTTCCGCAGTATCTTGAGTACGTTTTCGACAAACGAGTAGCCCTCATTGCCGGGCTGATATCGGCCATCGGATACCTCGGCTTTACCAGTTCGCAAATTCTGGCAGGCGCTAAACTGGCGGCCTCTACGTTCGACGGGCTTAGCATTGATAAGGCGCTGCTGATTATGGGAACAATTGCCATTGTTTACACCGTACTGGGTGGTTTAAAAGCGGTAATTTATACGGATACGATTCAATGGATCATTCTAATGGCCGGGTTGATTTTTGTCGGCCTGCCCTTCGCCTATACCAGTATTGGAGGCTACGAAGCTATTTCGGCAACATTACCGGCTGAGTTTTTATCGCTTCGTTCGGTAAGCTGGCAGCAAATTGTTAACTGGATGTTTACCATTATACCGATCTGGTTTATCGGAATGACACTTTATCAGCGGATTTACGCGGCAAAAAATACACAAACGGCACAACGCGGCTGGTTTATTGCCGGACTGTTTGAATACCCTTTAATGGCATTTATTGGTGTGGTTTTAGGCATGTTTGCACGTGTGGCAATGGAAAACCAACTACTACCGGGCTACAACGCTGCCAACCTCGATGCTGAAATGGGACTTCCGGTATTGCTAAAAACCATACTTCCGGTTGGATTCCTGGGTATTGTTTTATCGGCTTACTTTTCGGCCATCATGTCAACTGCCGACAGCTGTTTAATGGCTGCATCAGGCAACTTGTTAACCGATGTATTCCGGCTGCACAACGGAAGAAGAAGTTTGCTTCTTTCGCAGTTACTGACTTTGATAATTGGCTCAATAGCATTGTTACTGGCCTTAAAAATGACCAGCGTTCTGGATTTAATGCTCCACTCCTACTCGTTTATGGTTTCGGGAATGATTATTCCGGTGCTGGCAGCTCTGTTTTCCAAAAACCCGAATAAGTTAGCAGCACTGTTATCCATGCTTACCGGCGGTTCATTAACGTTGTTCCTCATCCTGTCGGGAATAGAGCTTCCGTTTGAACTGGATGCCAATATTTTTGGAATTGCAGGTTCGCTGTTGGTTTATGTTATTGTTGCATCGGTTAAAAAGGAGAAAACTTTAACGGTATAATTATTTACATATTTTTTTGTGGCCTTATCAACCAAGAACCACTTATTTTGTTAGATACAGCATAAAAACAAGTAGCTAACAACCAAATGGGTGAAGAAACGTCCCATATACATACCGATAAATCCATTGTTGTTCTCCCTTTCGTGAACATGAGCTCCGACCCGGACAACGAATATTTCAGCGATGGTATTACCGAGGAAATAATTAACGCGTTAACCAAAATCGACGGGTTAAAGGTTATTGCGCGAACCTCTTCGTTTGCGTTTAAGGGCAAACATGTTGATGTGCGCGAAATTGCCCGGAAGTTAGACGTTTCATCTGTACTCGAAGGCAGCGTTCGTAAAGTTCAAAGCCGGGTTCGTATTACAGCTCAGCTGATAAATGCAGCGGACGGAACACATTTCTGGTCGAAAAATTTCGATCGCGAAATTGAAGATATTTTTGCCCTTCAGGATGAAATAAGTTTGCTTATTGCTAACCAGATTCGCGAAAATTTTGGGCACTTTAACATTCAGGAGCAGCTGGTAAGCGAACCAACCACAAACATGAAAGCCTATGAGCTGTTTTTGAAAGGTCATTTCTATCAATTAAAATGGGATGCCGATTCGATAGCCGAAGCAACAAAATATTACGAGGCTGCCGTGCAACTCGATCCAAAATTTGCACGCGCCTACTACGGTTTGGTGCAAAGTTACGGTTTGCTGGCTGCCTGGGGGTATATGCCTGCCGAGCAAGGTTTTGAAATAGCGATCAGAAATTTTATGATTGCCAGCGATCTTGATAAATCACTTCCCGAATATGGCCAGTCGTTTATTGGCCGCACTTTTTGGATGGAGTGGGATTTTAAAGCCACCTACAAACAATTGATTGAAACACTGAATCTGCATCCGCGATTTACCGACGGACTGGAGGCAATGGCCGAACTGCTTCTTTCTCATGGTTACTTTAAAGAAGCCGAAGAATACATTCAAAAAGCCATGAAAGTGGATCCGCTGTCGGCCAACCATTATTACACACTTTCGCACATTTATTACTACCAGCGCCATTTTGATACGGCACTACAACTTATAGAAAAGGCATTGCAAATAAATCCCGATTTTGTGCTCGCCCGCGAACTCCGGATTTTATGCCTGATCTGGCTGAACAAAGAGGATGAATTTGTACAGGCTATTGTCAATACTCCCAATCCGGAAGTAAAACAGATCTATTTTAATGTGCGAAACAAAGGTCTTAAAACGCTGCCCGAAGCAACTTTAAAAATCTGGGAATCAACCGCCGAAGACAAACGACAAATGGTTCCGTACGAACTTTTCATATTGGCCAATACCGAGCACCAGCTGGAAGCAATGGCATTATTGAGTAAATATATTACTCAAAAACGTGGTCAAATCATTAATTTCAGGCAAGACCCATCACTTGAACCACTTCATAAATTTGATGCTTTCGGTACATTACACATTTCAAATTTTGTTCTTGAAGAAGAAATTAAACATGTGACTGCCAAAGAAAAAAATACAGAATTAGAATTTCCGGAACAAGACAAACAGCTTGAAAAACTGGTGAATTTTATCGAAACGGAACAACCATTTCTGAATGCACAGCTTAGTTTACGAACGCTGGCCGAAATGCTCAATCTGCATCCAAACAAACTCTCGTACCTCATCAACGAAAAAACGGGCATGAACTTCAACGAGTTTATTAACCAATTCAGGCTTGTCCATTTTAAACAACTTGCAACTGATTCGAAAAACGCCCACCTCACTATTTTAGGAATGGCTTACGAAAGCGGTTTTAATTCAAAAACCGTATTTAATGCCTACTTTAAAAAAGCTGAAGGCATAACGCCCGGCAACTGGTTAAAAAACAGCAAAGGATAAAACCCATTTCTCGCCCCACAACTTCTCAAGGTTCCAAATCTCTTCAATGTACGGATTTTCACCAATGAGTGCGGAATTACATTTTCGGACGATTGACTCTTTTTTCTGCTTCATCTTTGTAGCATAAAACAATTCAAAACAACAGAAAACAAAATTTAATCGAAATGAAAACAACAACTAAAAAAGCTACAACGATGAGAAAAACAAGAAGACTACCTTATTTGGTTTTAATGTTACTAAGCGTTCTGTTAGTGCAAAATGCAAGTGCCCAAAGCCATGAAAACACGAAAAAAGAGAACGAGAGATGGATTAGTCCGGCGCGCACGACCATAAATGTTTGCCCGGGAGGAGTTGCTTTTGGATTTTATTCGGCAAATGTTGAGCATCTTTTTGGCGAAAACCACGGACTGGTTTTACGTGGCGACCTGGAAACGATTCCCGACACCTATTCCGATGCCAATATCGAATCAAGCGGAAAAGCGGTGATATTAAACTACCGCTATCACATTGGCGGAGGTTTAAACTCCTTTTATGCAGGCGCCTTTGCGCGCTACCGCAAAATAAAAGGCGATGGTGCGCTGGAAACCGGAGATTTTAATTTCAAACTACCCGAGTGCACTCTTGGGCTGAATGTTGGGAAACGCTGGATTTGGAAAAGTGGACTTTCGCTAAACTTTGCCTTGGGTTACGGTTATGCTTACGACGAGTTAAAAGTGAATAATTCGAGCCAGGCAGCATTGGATGCCATAGATGTATTCCGCGATGATTACACCTTTATGAATGGATTTTTAGGCGAATTTTCAATCGGCTACGCATTTTAATTATTTTCATACAATGTATTTATCTATAGTAAATAAGTCAAAATTCGGAGTAGTAGTAGTATTCATTGTACTGGGAATATTTCTGCAATGCACAAACAACAACAATACCGGCATACAGCAAAAAACAGAAGAACTGTTCCAAAAGCAACTAAAGAAGAACAACATTCGCAATGCATTTCTGAGCGTGTATTCTCCTTCGCGTTCTATCGACTGGAACTATACAGATGGTACATTTCAGAGTGGCGATAAAGTAAGCTCCGACAATCCGTTTTTAACAGCCAGTATTGGGAAAACATTTACTGCAACTGCCATCGCGCAATTGGTGGAGCAAAATAAGCTGAAGTTCAGCGATCCGATTAGCAGGTATTTGCCCGATTCAATTATGCAAGGCCTGCATGTATACAACGGGGTGGATTATTCGGCTGAAATAACGATTGCACATTTACTACAACACACGTCGGGATTGCCCGATTATTTCGAAGGAAAGACCATTGACGGCCGTGCCAATGTGATGGAGTTGCTGTTTAGTAAACCGGACAAATTCTGGGATCCAGTGGAAACCATTGAGTTTGCAAAACAGAAAATGGAGCCACTTTTTGTTCCCGGAAACGGATTTAATTACACCGATACGGAATATGTTTTGCTTGGCTTAATCGTAGAGAAACTGAGTGGAACAAACTTGCACAATTATTTTGAGGAGCACTTTTTTAAGCCGCTGGAAATGAAACACACCTCCATGCATATACGCTCAACACCACTGGAGCAGACTTTAAAGTTGGCTGAAACTTATGCAGGCGATTTTGAGGTGAGCTCAATTGCAAGTCTTAGTGCGGATTGGGCCGGAGGCGGGTTGGTTTCTACCGGTAGCGATTTGATAAAATTCCAGCAGGCACTTTTTTCGGGTAAAATTATTTCAGCCGAAACACTACAAGCAATGCAAAACTGGGTGCCTGAAACGCATGGAATGGAATATGGTTTTGGCCTGCGCAAAATCACCTTTCGAAAATTGTTTCCAACACTTCCGGATTTAACCATTATCGGCCATTCCGGAAGCACAGGTTCCTTTATGTTTTATTGTCCGGAATTGGATGTATACCTCGCCGGCACATTAAATCAAACCGAGGAAGTAAAAGAATCGGTAGTACTTATGGTAAAAGTGCTTTCGCTTATTTTAAGGAATGCTGAAAAACAATGAGCACCTATTTTCGAAGTGGAGAAGCCACTCAAAAAACTACAGATAGGTACAGACAAAAGTTAGATGAATTGCCGGTGCGCTATGAGCTAATGATTATTGAAACCACCTACGGCGACACCAATATTGCGATTACAGGTACCGAGAACAAACGTGCGCTGGTATTTATACACGGAGCTGAAACATGTGCTCCACTCGAATTTGAAACGTTAACAGAACTGGTAAACGACTTTAAGATTTATGCTGTTGATCTGCCGAATTTAGCCGGCCCAAGAGCAGAGATTCAATTTAACTTACATGACAACTCGTACGGAAAATGGATGTTCGAAATTTTATCGCGCTTAGCTGTTCAGAATGCAATATTGCTCGCTTTTGGCCGGGGTGGTTTTATTGCCCTGAAAACTTTAGCATTCGACGAAAAACGAATTGCCAAAACCTTTTTGGTTACTCCGGCTGGAATTATTAAATCCAGTCGGCTCAGGTATTTTTCCAAAGTGCTTTTTTCAGTAAAAAGATTCAGAATACTCAGAAAAGAAAAACTGACAACGAACATATTCCAAATCCCCGAAATTTCAGAAATTGAAGCGGCAAAGATTCAAACCCCATTATACATTTTTGCTGCTGTAGATGATGAGTTCTACCAAGCAAACCAGTTAAGAAAAAGGGCAAAAAAATTATTCCGATCTTTAAAAAATGTTTTTCTGCTAAATAGAGGCATAACCAGAACAGCCAACAGCGTATACAACAGCAGTACAAGCAGAAATACGATTAGTGATACCATTATTAAGAATGAACTGTAAACTAAAACTCAAACAAAAGTGAAAAAGATAGCCATAGCCGGCGCTACCGGATATTTAGGAAAATATTTGGTGGAACTATCAATCGAATCAAATGCTGAAGGAATCGCATTGGCAAGGAATACGGAAAAACTGGCCGCTTTCGACAGTAAGAATTTACAAAAGGTAAAAGCTGAACTTACACTGCCGGAATCATTAAAAGGCCTACTTAATGGAGTCGACACGGTTATTTCAACCGTTGGAATAACCCGCCAGAAAGATGGACTAACTTACATGGACGTTGATTACCAGGCGAACAAAAACCTGTTAAATGAGGCAGTAGAAGCGGGCGTTAGGAAATTCATTTATGCATCGGTATTGAACGGACAAAACATGCGGCAGCTGAAGATTTGCGAAGCAAAGGAACGATTTGTTGATGAGCTTAAAACTTCGGGGCTTGATTACACTATTATCCGGCCAACAGGATTTTTCTCTGATATGAAAGACTTTCTGGAAATGGCAAAAAAAGGCAGCGTTTACCTTTTTGGAAACGGCCATAAAAAATTAAATCCGATACACGGTGCCGACCTCGCAAAAGTTTGTTTCAATGCCATAAATACAAACGAAACAGAAATTGAAGTTGGTGGCCCCGATATATTTTCGCACAACCAAATTGCGGAAATGGCTTTACAAGCTAGCGGCAAAAAGATTAAAATTGTACATCTTCCCGATTTCCTGCGAAAAGCAAGTATCGGTTTTGTCCGTACTTTCTTCCCTCAAAAAACTTATGGTCCTATTGAGTTTTTCCTTACTGCTATGGGCTTCGATATGGTTGCTCCCAAATTTGGCACGCATAAACTAATTGATTTCTTTTATGATTCAGTCAAATAGATTCTTCATCTTAAAAACGAACAAACATGAATATCCCGGATAAAAACAAAACATTCCCGCTCCCCCATTACGACCGCTTGTGTTTTCTGAAAAACATCATCAAAAATCCGAATATTATTGTGGGCGACTACACGTACTACGACGATTTTGAGGACGTGAACAACTTCGAAAAAAATGTGAAATACCACTTCGATTTTGTAGGCGACAAACTCATCATCGGCAAGTTTTGTATGATTGCATCGGGCGTAAGGTTTATTATGAATGGTGGCAACCACCTTACCGACGCTATTTCTACTTACCCGTTTTCTATCTTCGGAGAAGACTGGGCAAATGCCATGGAAGGAAAAACGTATCCGCACAAAGGCGATACAGAAATTGGCAACGATGTTTGGATTGGAAGCAATGCAACAATAATGCCTGGTGTTAAAATTGGCGATGGGGCAATTATTGCAACAAATTCAACCGTAACAAAAGATGTTGCCCCTTACTCCATTGTTGGTGGAAATCCTGCAAAACCTATTCGTAAACGTTTCTCAGAGGAGCAAATTGAAGCGCTGCTAAAACTCAGGTGGTGGGATTGGGATATTGAAAAAATTACCCAATCGGTGCAAATACTGAGCGGAACCAATATTGATGAACTCAGCAAGCTTTTAAACACGTAATAAATGAAGAACATACTGGTTACATTAATCCTATGCCTTGCCGTTTTAAAGGTTTTCACCCAGCAAATGGAAAAAGAATTTTGGCTGCAGGATCTGAAAGCCTATAAAACCGGATTAGAGCAAAAACACATTGATATTTACAACAGAATTTCGAAAGCCGACTTTGATTCCGAGTTAGAGCTAATTAAGTCATCGATATATAATAAAACCGATTTTAAGCTTGTAATGGACCTGATGCGCCTGACCCGGAAAATTGGTGACGGACATACCGCCATTTCCTTAAGCAGTGTGGAAACTCATAATTTCCCCTTCGAAATCCAGCAATTTGGCAACGACTGGCGCATTGTAAAAATAGTCCAAGGTTTCGATCACCTATTGGGAACCCAACTTATTGCTGTTGATGAAACTCCAATTGCAATTGCAGCACAAAAAGTTAGCGAGGTAGCGCAGTTTGTTGAAAACCGGCACTCAGCAATTATCAGAACTGCACAGTATTTCCCGATTAGTGAAGTGCTTTTTGAATTAAAGCTCATCAAAGAAAAAGACAAAGCCTCGTTTACCTTTAAAAGCGACGACGGTACTGTTTTTACAGAAACATTAAGCGTTTCTGCAGATAACGAACCTATAGAGTTTGTAGAACTCACAATCTCAGTTCCCGAGATCGAAAAGCCGGAAGAAACCTTAATTGAAGGTTTTTGGTACGCTCCAATTTCAGGCACCGATGGTCTGTACATTCATTTTGAAAGCTACCCAACCTTTGAAGAGATGATGCAAATTGGTGAAGAAATGGTGGGCTATATCTTTCAAAACAATATCCATGAACTGGTTATTGATTCGCGAAATAATGGCGGTGGCGATCTTTATGTCGGTCTGGTTTTGGCCAATGCTTTAAATCTTGCCGATCCGGTTGACTGGAAATCGGGTGTTTATGTACTGGCCGACAAGGTCACTTTTTCGGCAGCAACAAGTAACACAGCCTTATTTCGCGAATTGCTAAACGCAAAAATTGTTGGCGAACCTACAGGTTCCAATCCAACCGGGTTTCAGGACATGGACACTTTTGAGCTTCCCAACTCCAAACTTATCATCTGTTACTCGAAACGCCTGTTTCGTATTCAGGAAGAATTTTCTGAAGGCGTGCAACCCGATATTCCTCTACAATACAAATGGGAAAGTTTTTCGCGGGGAGAGGACAATATGTTACAATGGGTAATTGAAAAGATAAGATAAAAGTAAATCGGAAGAGCATTTTTTTTGGGATCTCCTAAAACAAAAAAGAGTTGCAAGAAATACATCTTACAACTCTTTGGTTTTCTGGTGAACCCCACGGTACAAAATTCGAACCATTTAATGGATGATTTAAAGCTTATGGGGGACCTCAATGTTTTATAAATCCGTCT
>NZ_JBFHGM010000089.1:0-16689 GCF_041583095.1 Draconibacterium sp. | reverse complement strand
GTGGAGATCTCCTGCCGAAGTAGTTGGCGAAAGCCAGGGACGTGGAAACAGTGGCGTTTTTCTTCAGAAACGTTACGAAGTTCAGGTGTTGGATAATTACAACAACCGTACTTACCGTAATGGCCAGGCCGGAAGTTTGTATAAACAACATGCACCGCTTGTAAATGCCTGCAAAGGCCCGGGCGAGTGGCAGGTGTACGATATTATTTATACCGCGCCACGTTTTAACGACGATGGTACGTATTTTACTCCGCCAACTGTAACCGTTTTACACAATGGTGTTTTGGTTCAAAACAATTCAAAATTGCGCGGACCAACAGAATACATTGGTATTCCTGAATACAGCATTGAAAAACATGGTGCCGATGTTATTCAGTTGCAAGACCATGGAAATCCGGTGAGTTACCGCAATATCTGGATTCGCGAATTGTAGATCAATTCCAAAAGATAAAAGAAAACCGGGAGTTTGTACTTCCGGTTTTTTTATGACATAAACTGTGGATGTGAATCATTCAAATTCTTCAGAGAAAACAAGTTGATCGTTATTGTCCGACAATTTTGCATAGTCAACAGCTCCGCTTCCGGCAAAACGGTACGAAACGCCTTTTAAAGCGCCGTTGCTGTTCTGGTAGGTGGTGGTGTAAATTTTTTCATCGTTCAGTAAAACAGTTACGAACTTATTGCTGATTTCAAGTTTAACGGTGTTCCAGCTATTCAGGTCAGTGCCGAATGCCGACAAATCGTTGTTCGTGCCCATCGCGTATTCTGTTCCGAATTTCTGAAAAATACTTCCAATACATCCCGGGTTTGCTAATTGAATCACATGTCTTCCGTATTCTGCAAATATCGATATTTCGCATATCTGGCAAGCCAGTGCTCCCTCGTCGATGTTGTTTTTAACACGGCTTTCAAATGAAAAATTGTCACTGTCGCCGCTAAAATTTTCGTTTACATAGTAAAAACATGTTGCATGATTGTTCTTCGACAAATCGATATGATGCGCTTTCACCGTTTCCGGCGAAATGTAAATTTGATTGTTATTAATACAGTTTTCATTCACGTAAATCGGGATCAAATCATTTTCTGGATTTTGAATGAGTGATAGCCAGCCGTTGGTTGTAATGTAAACCGGTATTTCTTTTACCAGCTGATCATTGATCATGATCTTTGCACGATGATAGCCCGGGTAATAATATACCGAGGTGGAATATTTTTCGTGCCTTTTAATTTCAGCACGCCTGCGGGCATCCCATGATTGTTGAATAAAAGCACTGTCAAAATCATACATTGATATGTCGTAATCGAAAATAACCGTGTTGGGGACTCCGCTGCTAACATTTGTGCGGCTTGTAAAGCTGGCCTCAGCGTAACTTTGCGCCGGTTTACTGTTGAAAAGAATAACTGCAAACAGGGCCGCAACTATGGCAGTAACCGGGATATACAACACGCGTTTTCGAAGCTTAATATTCAACCTTCTGCTTTTTCTTTTTGCAACAGGTGTATCAGCATGGCTATCTTTAAAATCGTACCAGTCTTTATAATCAAGATATTGTGCCAGCGCGTTTAGTGTATTTTTTTGAGGAATACGTTGAAATTGGTTTTTGGAAATTCTTTTTAGTGTAGAAACACTCAGATTAATACCGGTTTTCTCCTGAATGAGAAGGTTCAGATTTTCATAATCGCGTTGCTGTAATTGTGCCGGATCCTCAACATGCAATTTCTCTGCAATTTGCTGAACAATGATTTTTACAAACTTTTTTTCCTGTTCTGCTTCGTTATACATGGTTCCTAATTTCTGGTTCCTAAAAATAGTAAGAACGATTGATTTTTTAGGTGTGAATGCGTTTTGATTATGTTTTGACTACGGTTTGAATCTTGATTTTCAGTGTGGTTGCTGAAATTTGTTTCATGAATTTAAAAATAAAAAAGCAATGAAAACATTTATAACACTAGTTTTTATGCTGACTAATCTCTCAGTTTTTGCACAGGAGCATGTTAGTCTGAATGGAATCGATTGGATTCTTAACGGAAAAGTAGTACGCGAAAATTATAAAGGAAAAGACTGTTTAAAAACCGATGATGGAGTTGCCATCGCAAGTGATATTTCGTTAAAAAACGGCATCATTGAATTTAAGATGTGTATTCAGCCGGGAAGAGGATTTGCCGGGGTACGTTTTCGTGGCGATGGAATGGGAGATACCGAAGAGTTTTACATTCGCAAACATCAAAGTGGAAATCCCGATGCCATGCAATATACGCCGGTTTATAACGGCAATGCAGGATGGCAGCTGTACTACGGCGAAGGTTATGGCGCGGTAAAACAACATGTTTTTGATGAGTGGTTTCAGGTAAAACTCGTAGTCTCGGGAAACAGAGGCGAGGTGTATATTTCGGATATGCAAAAGCCGGTGTTGGTTATTCACGAGTTGAAGATGGGTGAACGTGAAGGGGAAATAGCCTTTTACGGACCGGCCCGTTTTGCTGATATAAAAATTACGCCAATGGATTCTCCTGAGTTAAAAGGAGAGTTTAAAGAAATAGTTGAAGCGGGTGATGAGGTAATAAATAATTACCAGGTTTCTGAAGCCTTCGATGCCGAAAAGCTGATCAATGAAAACCTGTTACCTGCGAATTTTACCAATAAACTACAATTCAGAATATGGGATACGGAAGCCGATGGACTTTTAAATATCTCGAAAACTGCAGCTTTGGCCGAGAAAAAGAATGCAGTTCTCCTGAAAATCACGATTGACTCGGAAACCGACCTCGTTAAGATGTTGAACTTTGGTTTTAGCGATGTGGCCAAAATTTTTGTCAACGGTAAAGCTGTTTGGTTGGGGGCTGACATTTACCGAAGCCGCGATTATCGTTTTCTGGGAACAATGGGCTACTTTGATTCTGTTTACCTCGATCTGAAATCAGGAAAGAACGAGATTCTTGTTCTGGTAGCCGAGAATTTTGGCGGTTGGGGATTTAAAGCCCGATTCGAAAACCTGAATGGCATCAAAATTCTGAAATGAAATTGAAACCAATAAACCAATACAATGAACAAGCTTATTTTAAAACGAATAATTCTACTGATTGCTTTATTGCTTCCCATTCAGCTATGGGCACAAATACCTTACGGAAACAATCCTGAAACCGGGAAATTTATTCAAACCAAAGACGCTAAAATTTATTATGAAATTTACGGAAGTGGTGAACCACTTTTGTTGATTCATGGCAGTTTGTATGGCTATATCAACGAATTCGAAAATATATTTCCTTTGTTAATTAAAAACCACAAAGTTATTGCAGTCGCGCTTCGCGGGCATGGAAAATCAGAAATCGGAGATCGGGATTACAACTATGATTTATTTGCGCAAGATATGATCGAGGTTTTGAATGCAGAACAAATTGATCGTATTGATATTATGGGATTTAGTTCGGGTGCGATTACGGCTGTTAAACTGGCCGCTGATTATCCAGATCGGGTAATGAAAGTTGTAAGCATTGCAGGAGCACTAAATGCAACTGATAAAAGGCCGGAAACAAAACAGCAACAAAAAGAAATGACTGCTGATGAGTTTATCGCCAACAATAATAAGTTTGTTGAGAACCGTAAGAAGTTGATGCCCGAACCCGATCGTTTCACCGATTTTTACGGTAAGCTTATGAAGGTTGACAGTGATCCCATTTGGATAAGCGAAGAAGCTGCCTCTAAAATTAAAGCGCCGGTATTGGTTGTAGGAGGAGACAGAGATGGGTATTTTCCGGTGGAAGCATTTTTAAAAATGTATGTCGTTATTCCTGAGTCAAAGTTGTTGATTCTTCCGGGAGATGGGCACGTTGCTGCTTCTCAGAATAAGGCAATGTATATCGACTTTGCCCTGCCGTTTTTAGACGCGAATTAAAAATTATAAAACCATTGAAATAACCTTTAAAATTTTAAACAATGAACAGAAGACACAGTTTAAAGGCCGGTGCTGCCTTAGTAACCGGACTAACATTAATTCCGGTTGTAAAATCTGCCGGAGAAAACATAGCCAGCCAGACCGAAGACTCATTTTGGGAGGTCGTTAAAAATCGTCGCTCGGTACGGGCATTTAAATCGGATCCGGTGCCGAAAGCGGATTTAGAAAAAATAGTAGATGCCGCACGAATGGCTCCAACAGCAGGTAACCAGCAACCCTGGAAATTTCTGGTTATTACCGACAAAAATAAAATTGAGGCATTAAAAGCGGAAAAACTGAAAGAAGTTGAGGCTTACCTGACGGATACAAAAAAACTGGAAGGCAAAGAACTGAAGAAGCAAATAAAGGAATATGATAAACAATTGACAAGCGGTTATTTGTCGGCGCCGGCTTACATTGTAGTTCTTACGGATAATAACAGCCGTTATCCGGAGTACAATCACTGGGATGGCCCGTTGGCTGCCGGAAATTTAATGCTTGCAGCACGTGCTCTTGGTTATGGAACAGTGCATATAACCGATTCCATTTCCGAAGAACTTACCCGAAAAGTGTTCAATATCCCTGATCATTATACACGTGTATGTATTACTCCGGTTGGAATTCCGTTTGAATGGCCTGAAAAAGAAAAGCAGCCTCTTGGTGATTTTGTTGTTAGTAACAGTTTCTAAATCTTAAATAAATAAAAATGAAAACACGAATATTTATTGTATTTCTCATCTTGGCGGGATTGTCTTTCAGCGGACATGCAACCGAGCCTGTTGTAAAAACCGAACCTCAGATGGAAGAAATTCCAGCCTCCGAGAAGCTAGTAGTTCTTTGGACCAGCGGAGACAAGGAAGTGGCCGAAAAAATGGTATTGATGTACACCTTTAATTCCAAACGCTTTGACTGGTGGAAAGATATTACCCTGGTGGTGTGGGGACCATCTCAGAAAGTGTTGGTTGAAAATAATGACATTCAGGAATATGTGAAAAAGATCATGGATCAGGGAACTGCAGTAAAAGCCTGCAAAGGCTGTTCTGATATGTACGGAGTTTCAGAGAAGTTGGAAGAACTTGGTGTTGAAGTAAAATACATGGGGGAAATAACTGATTATATGAAAGAAGGACGGCATGTTCTGACATTATAGACTGAAGGGGATTTTCACGCTTTTGTGAAATAAAAAAGACTGTTCCGCTTATGCGGAGCAGTCTTTTCTTATATGCTATCTATTTTCCGATCAATACTCCAATACAAATTCTTCTTTCGGATTACGAACTTTCTTCATTGATGCTAGCCAGTCGCCATCATTATCGCGATATCCCAAAGGAAGCATTGTTACACTTTTTAATCCTTTCGATTTTAAATCAAGCAGGTCATCTAATTCCTCAGTTGTAAAACCTTCCATTGGCGTACAATCTACTTTTTGCTCAGCGGCTTGTGCAATGGCTAATCCAAAGCCGATGTATGCCTGACGGGCAGTGTGAATAAAGTTTTCCTCAGCCGATTGAGGAAGATAAGCTGCTTTTAGTTTGTCGGTGTAAGAGCCAAAACGCCCGCGAGGCAAACCACGCTCATCGGTTGTTCTGTTGTAAATTTCATCAATTCGTTCTTCGGTATAACGATCCCAGGCTGCAAAAACCAACAGGTGCGAACACTCGGCAACTATTTCCTGTCCCCAGGCAATCGGAACGATTTTTTCCTTCAATTCCTGATCGGTGATAACTATTACACGAAACTGCTGCAAACCCGAAGAAGTAGGAGCAAGGCGCGCTGCCTCAACAATTTTATCTACATCTTCCTGTGCTACTTTTTTTGTGGGGTCGTACTTTTTAGTGGCATATCTCCACTGTAAATTTTCTAATAATGACATTGTTTCTTATTTATGACTTTAATAATTGAAGCCTACCTGGCTCTGTTTAATATTTTAACTACTAAATCCTTCAGCTGCATTAAATCCTCCGGTGTAATTCCCATTGCTGTTACAACTTTTTGCGGAACCTCTGCTGCTTTTGTTTGTAATTGTTTACCGCCCTCGGTAAGCGAGATCTCCACTACACGCTCATCCTTGGTGTTCCGTTTACGCGAAATCAAACCTTTTGCGGCCATCCGTTTTAATAATGGGGTGATTGTTCCGTTATCGAGATTGAGTTTATCGCCAATTTCATTTACCTTTTGCGGTTCATTTTCCCACAAAACCATCATTACGAGGTATTGCGGGTAGGTAAGATCGATCTCTTCAAGAATCGGACGATATACGTTAACGATTTCGCGCGATAAGGCGTAAACCGGAAAACATACCTGACTCTTTAATTTTAACTCGTCATCCATTTATTAAAACTTTTGGTGTGCAAATATAGTACAAAATAAAATCGCACACGATAAAATAGTGCAAAATGCAATTGAGTTTAGAAAAGATTAATATTCAAGAAACAGATATGACATCAAATGAAAGAGGGGAGATTTGTGAATTGAGAGGGAATTAGTTGATAACCGTGCCTTTTGCACCCCACCAATAAAAGGCATTCATTTTTAGCCGGTTTGTTTTTACTGATGGATCGTCGCCTTCCAGTTTCAAAGCTTCGTCTACTGTTTGAACATCAAAGATTAATAGCCCCCGATTATTGCCGCCTCCTTCAAACGGACCGGCTACAATAAGTTTACCGCTTTCTGCCAACTTATTTAAGTGTGCCATGTGCATTTGCTGGTAATAGGCTGCTTCAGTTGAATCCTTACTTTTTGTTTCTCCGCTCTCAAGCAGCATAAAAACATAACGTTTCATGGTGTAGGTGGTGTCGCCTTCGGTGTAGGAGAATTCGCGCTGGTCTTGCGCCGAAACAGCAAAGCTAAAGGCAAAGGTGAAAAGGCAAAAGGCAAAAGTAATTTTTTTCATGATTAGCATGTATAGTGAAACGTCAAATACTATTTCAGTTGGTCTTTAAATATCTTCTTGAATTTCTCGAGTTTCGGTGCTACTACAAACTGGCAATAACCTTGTGTTTTATTGCGTGCATAATAGTTAATGTGGTAATCTTCGGCAATATAAAACTTCTCGAATTCAGTAACTTCGGTAACAATTGGTTTGCTGTACACCTCTTCTTTTTCAAAAAGACCGATGACGCTTTCTGCCACTTCTTTTTGTTCTTCGTTATGATAGAATATTGCAGAACGGTATTGCGGACCAACATCGTTGCCTTGTCTGTTCAACGTTGTTGGGTCGTGTGTCATAAAAAACACTTCCAGGATTTCGGAATAGCTCACCACTTCCGGGTCGAAAGTAATTTGCACTACTTCGGCGTGGCCGGTTGTTCCGTCGCAAACCTGCTTATAGGTTGGGTTTTTTACATGGCCTCCGCTGTAACCCGGTTTAACATCAACAACTCCTTTTAACTCCAGATAAATGGCTTCGGTGCACCAAAAACATCCTCCGCCGAGTGTGGCTTTTTGCAAATCTTTACTCATGCCGCTGTTTGAATAAATTAATAATGTGAATATAAGTGCCAGTGTCCTCATTTCTTTTTGGGTATAAATCGTGAAAAGGTTTTTTTCTCAAACTCCCAGGCAAAGCGAAATTGCCCAAAAACAGATGCAATCAGTAAAAATAGCACCTGGTAAGCCGGAACTACGGTTACGATATACAGAGGTACTTTTATCCATAGGCTGGTTGCTTCGGTTATACCCACCAAATCGAAAACTCCTTTGCGCACATAAAGCGCGGCACTTCCGGTAATTGAAAATACAAACAGAATAATTAAAACCTGGAAATTACTGTTCAGGTTCCATCTCTTTTTTAGTCGCTCAAACATTATCTCACTTTTGCTACTATTAACAAAAGAATAGAATGTATGTTTTAAACTGACTTAAATAATATGAGTTTGAAAGATGATGTAACCGTAGATGGCAAATCGTAAAAAGCGGAACAGGGCATATTTCAGGTAGCGTTTTGATGGGTAGCCGGCCGAACCAACCAGCAAACTTATGGCAGCCCAGGGAAGGGGAGTAAGCGCTGCAACAATAATCAGAAACAAGCCATATTTTTTTAGCAAAGGCCATTGTTCTTTCAGCAGGGTGTTTCGGAAACGTTTAAGCCCGTCGCGTTTGTAGAAAAAGCGGCCAATAAGAAATGTGAGGTAACCCATAAAATAGGAAACCGAAGCAAAGAAAGCCAGGTTAATGAAATAATGCGCAATGGTATCTTTGTTGATGGCCCAAATCATAAAAAGTTCGGGAGGAATAATCCCAAAGAAAAATTCGGAGAAACAATACACCAGGTAAACCAATAGGGGTTGGGCATATATTTTATCCATCCAGGCATCGGGAGTTCGCGATATTACAAATTCTTTAAAAAGAAAGTAGGCACCCAAAATTATGAGTAACCAGACAAATCCTTTCAATCCATTTTTAATCAGAAATTGTATTCGCGGACTTAGATTCATAGCTGATTTCGTTTGCACGGCAATTTACAAAATAAAAGACATGTTAGCTGCCAAAACTATGCCAATGTAAGCGAATGGGGAGAAGATTTTTCTTAAGTTAATTCTACCACGGTAATCTCGGGAGGCATGCCAATTCTGCCCGGAAACCCAATATATCCAAAGCCACGGTTGACGTACAAAAATTGTTTTTTCTCGCGGTACAAACCTCCCCAGCGCGGGTATTTATATTGAACCGGGCTCCACTTAATTCCGGCACGTTCAATACCAAACTGCATGCCGTGTGTATGCCCGGCAAATGTGAGGTCGATATCGGTGGACTCCAGTACTTCGGCATCCCAGTGCGAAGGATCGTGGCTCATTAAAATTTTGAATGGCTGATCCTGAGCCTCTATGGACGCTTTTTGCAAATCTCCGTGTTGAGGGAACGGTGGTTTGCCCCAGTTTTCAACGCCAATCAATGCAATTTCTTCGCCGTTGATGCTTAAAGTTTCTGTTTCATTTAGCAATAAGCGGAAGCCAATTTTCTGATGAAATTTTTTGATGGCAGCCAGGTTCTTTTCCTTGGCAGCCGCTGATTCCCATTCCGAATAGTCTCCGTAATCGTGATTTCCAAGCACCGAGTACTTTCCGATTTTGGCTTTCAATTGTGATAAAACAGGCGCCCAACCTTCTGTTTCTTCGGCAAAATTATTTACCAGATCACCTGTAAATAGAAGAATGTCCGGCTCTTGTTCGTTAATCAGTTCAACAGCTTTAGCTACCTGGTCAAACTTTTTGTTAAAGCTTCCCAGGTGCATGTCTGATATCTGTACTATTTTTAATCCTATAAACGATTTTGGCAAATTGTTGAAGGTCAAATTTTCGCGCATTACGCGGTAATTAAATTTCCCTTTTGTAACTCCATAAAGAATCGACGCAAACGGAACGGCTGCCAAAACCAACCCCATTTGATATAAAAACTCTGCTCTCTCCATTTTCCTTCCCGAATTATTTTGTGATAGATCCTTTTTTATTTTTCCCTTAATCCAGTTGAAAATCTTCTGAAAAATCAACTGTATATCTCTTAATAATACAAATACAATAAACACGAACTTCGGGAAATAGAACAATGCAAATGCTGCTACCAGGTAGCCGGCATAAATGTATGCTTCGGATTGTTTTACATGTTTTATCCCGAACATAAAAAGGCAAAATCCGCTAAACACAAGAACTGAAATTGCCCAGAACAAAATGCTTAAGGATTGTTTTATGAATTTATTTCTGAGTTTTGCAAGTAGCGGTTTTATGCCACGGAAGGTGTAAAAATCTACCAATAGCATAAAAATAAAAAGTGGTATTAATAAGAAAATACTCGCTCTCATACAATTACCTCATCGTTTAACTCGTTGCAAATAAACACTTTTATTATTAAAATGTTTTTGATTGAGCGACCAAATTAATCACAAAAAAACTTAAATTTCACAACAAAATATTATGCTTGATAGGAGACCGGAACCTGTCTTAATCTTCAGAAGCTTCTTCAGTTTTGATGGAGTTGGCTACCAGACGATTAATCTCATTTAGTTCACCGGGAGTAAAATGCCTATATTCTCCGCGTTTCAAATTTCCGAGTTCGATATTCATTATTCGTACGCGTTTCAATCGGGTAACTTCGTAGCCCAAATGCGTGCACATTCTCCGGATTTGCCGGTTTAGTCCCTGCGTAAGAACAATTTTGAACGTATAGTCGTTAATGCGTTCCACCCGGCATTTTTTTGTAACGGTATCAAGTATCGGAACGCCATTGCTCATTTGCCGGATAAATGCCTCTGTAATTTTACGGTTTACGTTAACAATGTATTCTTTCTCATGATTATTTCCGGCGCGAAGAATTTTGTTTACAATGTCACCGTCGTTGGTCATAAAAATCAGTCCTTCGCTGGGTTTGTCCAATCGGCCAATGGGAAATATTCGCTCAGGGAAATTGATATAATCAACGATGTTATCCTTTTTGCTGGTGTCGGTGGTGCAGGTAATTCCAACCGGTTTATGAAAAGCCAGGTAAATATTCGGAACCTCTTTCGTGATTAGTTGTCCGTCCACTTCAATACGATCGTTTGAAGACACCTGAACACCAAGTCCTGCCACTTCGCCATTTACTTTAACCTTCCCGCTTTCAATCAGCCGGTCGGCTTCGCGCCGCGAGCAAAATCCGGTTTCCGAAATGGCCTTATTTAATCGTTTGCTTTCCATGCGGTTGCAAAAGTATGAAATAAATAGTTAGCGCCGGGTGATTACTTTTAGTGCAGTTTAATTCAACTGAATCCGAATATTTGGATTCGAATCAGTTGAATACCTTTTACAAGGGTGTATCTGTCAATATTTTTGAATAAGGAAAATGCCAAATGCTAATAAAACAATTCCTCCGATTTTACCCATTGAAACGGGGTGCTGGGCTAAACCGAAAAAACCAAAATGATCAATAACCGAAGCTGCAATGAGCTGCCCGGCAATAGACGCCGCTAAAACGGTGGTGACGCCAATCTTTGGTATGAAAAAGATAACCGACGACACAAAAATTGCTCCCAGCAAACCGCCGGCAAATACATACCATGGAGCCGTATTTAAATGTCCCCAGTTTGGAACTTCTGTTTTGAAAATGAAATTTAATGCGAGAAGTGCCAGAAAACCCACAAAAAAACTTATTAAAGCTCCTTGCATCGGGTGTTTTAAATAGGTAGTTAGTTGGGTATTAATACTTCCCTGAATTGCCAGTAAAAAGCCAATTAGCAAAACAATTGTTGTGTATAATAATTTCATGATAAAACTAAAATTGGGTAATATTAAACCTGGTATGGCAAAATGAGAAGATTAGCTCCAAATGAGCTCCAGAATTTTCTCCAGCCAATGCGCATCAACATCAGTAAAAGCAGCTTTTTCTGAGCTGTCGATATCCAAAACTCCAATTATTTCACCGGCCTTGTTTTTTAGCGGAACTACAATTTCAGAGTTCGAGCGGGCATCGCAGGCAATATGGTCAGGGAAAGCGTGCACATCTTCAACAACAACCGTTTCTTTTCGGTTAAAGGCGGCCCAGCACACTCCTTTATTTTTTTCCAGTATCTGGCAGGCAACCGGCCCCTGGTAAGAGTTAACGGTCATTTCACCATCTTCAATCAGGTAGTATCCCGTCCAGAAAAAGTAATCCATTTTATGGTGCAAAACGGCAATTATGGTTGCCATACGCGCCTGTGTGTTGTTACTTTTTAGTACCAGTTCGCTCAGTTGTTTGTAGATTCTTCCGTATCGGCCTTCTTTTTTTCGGTCTTCCATTTTTATATTAATTCTGCCTTTTGAATTGTTGCACGAATTAACAAAAAATCGTTAGTTTAGTTGATCTAAAAACTAAAAAAATGCACCGAATAATCGAAGATCCGAACGAACGCCAGTGGGGAATGTTAGTACATATTGCTGCTTTGGCCACTTTTATTTTACCTGTTGCCGGAAATATAATTGGCCCGCTTATTATTTATTTAATGAAAAAAGACGAGTACGAATTTGTTAACGAACAAGGCAAGGAAGTGCTTAATTTTCAGATCACCTGGTCGATCATATTTTTCATTTCAATCCTACTTATCATTGTAGGAATTGGCGTTTTAATGCTGGTTGGATTCGGCATAGCCTGGCTGGTTTTAGTTATTGTGGCTTCGGTATCGGCAAGTAACGGAACACCTTATAAATACCCTTTAACCATCCGTTTTTTGCAATAATATTAATTGCAGGTTCATTCCTTTTCGCATCTCTGTTTGTTTAAACAGAAATTCTTACTTTTGCAGCCTCATAAAATTTAAAACGATGGCACAGAAACCTTCGATTCCAAAAGGCACCCGCGATTTTTCACCGTCAGAAATGGTGAGAAGAAACTATATTTTCAATACGATTAAAGATGTATTTCGTTTGTACGGATTTCAACCCATTGAAACACCGGCAATGGAAAACCTTTCAACATTGATGGGAAAATACGGTGAAGAAGGCGATAAGCTGTTGTTTAAAATTTTGAATTCGGGTGATTTTATCTCGAAAGTTCCGCAGGATATGTTGGACGAGAAAAACTCGAATAAGCTTACCACAAAACTTTCGGAAAAAGGATTGCGTTACGACTTAACTGTGCCATTTGCGCGTTATGTTGTGCAATACCGAAACGATATAGCTTTTCCGTTTAAACGTTACCAGATTCAGCCGGTTTGGCGTGCCGACCGACCTCAGAAAGGACGTTATCGCGAGTTTTACCAGTGCGATGTTGATGTGATTGGCAGCAACAGTTTGCTGAATGAAGTGGAGTTGGTACAAATTATTGATGAGGTTTTCCAACGATTGGGAATCAATACAACGGTAAAAATCAACAACCGTAAAATTCTGGCAGGAATTGCCGAAGCCATTGGCGAAGCCGACCGGATGGTAGACATTACCGTCGCCATCGATAAACTGGATAAAATTGGTTTGGAAAAGGTAAATGCCGAAATGCTTGACAAAGGAATTTCGCAGGATGCCGTTGATAAACTTCAACCGATTTTGAAACTGGAAGGAAATACCGTTGAAAAACTGGCGCAGATTGAAACAGTTATTGGCGGAACCGAAATTGGGGCCAAGGGAATTGCCGAAATGCGCACCATGTTTGCGTACCTGCAAAACATTGAGCTGAATACAACCGTAGAACTTGACCTGACTTTAGCACGCGGATTAAATTATTACACCGGCGCTATTTTCGAGGTAAAATCAAACGACGTACAAATTGGCAGTATTTGCGGTGGTGGTCGTTATGACGACCTGACCGGAATTTTTGGTATGCCTGATGTTTCTGGTGTTGGCGTGTCGTTTGGTGCTGAGCGTATATACGATGTTTTGGTTCAACTGGATGCTTTCCCGGAAGAGTCGCTGGAAACTACAAAAGCATTGTTTGTGAACTTCGGAGAGAAGGAAGAAGCTTACTGTTTACCGGTTTTGGCTCAGTTGCGTAAAAATGGTATCAATGCCGAGATTTTCCCCGAAAGCGCCAAAATGAAAAAGCAAATGACTTACGCCAACCGCAAAGACATTGCATATGTTATTCTGGCCGGCGATAATGAAATAGCTGCTCAAAAGTTCACGCTTAAAAATATGGAAACGGGAGAGCAGCAATTGGTTGACGCACAAGAACTGATAAATATCCTTAAATAGCTGATTACTTTGTACGATATTGCTCCAAAATAAGTGGAGCAATGATTGCATCGGTTTCAAACAGACTTGTAAAAACACTTGGTGGAGATGTACGTTTCCCGTGATTGACGTGCATTATTTATGCCCGACTGCCGGCAGATGAATAGGATTTTTCAGCGTATCCGTTATTTACAATTCATCAATTAACAGTTTCTCAATTTTGCAATTTCACCAATTTACAGTTTAAATCATGGCAAACCGTATATTCGAAATATCACCCAAAAACCTCACATTCGATATTATCCAGGATATTCTGGACAACAATGTAAAGCTCAAACTTTCCGAAATATCTGTACAACTCATTCATAAAAGCAAAAAGTACCTCGACAATAAACTGGAAAGAGCCGATAAGCCTCTTTACGGAATTAATACCGGTTTTGGAGCCTTGTGCGATATTGAAATTTCGAAAGACAGCTTAAGTAAATTGCAGGAAAACCTGGTGGTTTCGCACGCCTGTAATATTGGTCCGGAAATACCAGCCGATATTGTGAAACTGATGTTATTGCTAAAAGCTCATGCACTGTCAAAAGGAAATTCGGCGGTGCAACTGATAACAGTACAACGAATTCTTGACCTCTTTAACAACGATGTTTTACCGGTAGTTTGCGAGCAGGGATCGCTTGGTGCCAGTGGCGATTTGGCACCGCTGGCAAAATTATTTCTTCCTTTGCTTGGCTTAGGCGAAGTTAATTTTGAAGGAAAAAAACAACAGGCCGCCAAAGTGCTTGAAAAATTGGGGTGGGAGCCCATAAAACTGGAAGCCAAAGAGGGACTTGCCCTACTGAATGGAACACAGTTTATGAGTGCACACGCCGTTTATACCTTATTGAAGACTTTTCGAATTATCGATCAGGGCGATATTATCGGGGCACTCTCTCTGGATGCTTTTGACGGATTGATTGAGCCATTTTCTGAAAATATCCAACGTATTCGCCCGCATAAAGGACAGGCAGAAACGGCAAAGAATTTCAGAAATGTTTTGACCGGCAGCGAAATGCAGGCCAAACCAAAAGCTCACATTCAGGATCCATATTCTTTCCGCTGTATTCCGCAGGTTCACGGCGCAGTAAAAGATGCGGTTAATTATGTGGCAACGGTTATTGAAATCGAAATTAACTCGGTAACGGATAATCCAACGGTTTTCCCGGATGAGGACCTGATCATATCAGGAGGTAATTTTCATGGAGAGCCGCTTGCTTTATCACTCGATTTTTTGGCAATGGCAATGAGTGAGCTAGGCAGTATATCGGAGCGAAGAACTTACCGCCTGATTTCGGGCGAACGCGGATTACCCGAGTTTTTGGTGGCCAATCCGGGATTAAATTCAGGTTTTATGATTCCGCAATATGCTGCAGCATCGATTGTTAGTCAGAATAAACAACTTTGTACGCCTTGTGTGGTGGATTCTATTCCTTCGTCGAACGAGCAGGAAGACCACGTTAGTATGGGAGGAAATGCAGCAACAAAAACCTTAAAGGTGGTTCTGAATACCGAGAAGATTCTGGCCATTGAATTGTACAATGCGGCTCAGGCAATGGATTTTCGCCGACCAATAAAATCATCGCCGTTTATCGAACGCTTTATAAAAGAATACCGTAAAATGGTAAGTTTTGTAGAGGAAGACATTGTAATGTACGAAGCTATTAATCTTACTATCGATTTTCTAAATACAACAAAATTCGATCGTTTATAAACAAAAAAAGGCTGCCTGAAAATTTTCAGACAGCCTTTTTTCTTTCGCACCTTAATTATTAAAGTGCACTTTTACCTGCTTGCTTATTAAGCAATATGGTATTAATATTTTCTGTAAACATTTTTTTAGTGTCTTCCTTGGTACGCGCAATACCCGAAGCCATCGTTGGTCTTCCTTCCATTGGAATGTAAAGAAAAGCCGGTATACTTTTTACGCCAAACACGGCGGCCAGTTCGCGTTCAACTTGTGTATCAATTTTGTATACAATTACTTCTCCCGAGAATTCTGCTGCCACTTCCTCCAAAATAGGAGCTGCAGTTCGGCAAGGGCCACACCAGTCGGCATAAAAATCGATCAACGCCGGTTTGTCGCCTTTGTATTTCCATTCTTTCGGAGAACTTTCATAGTCCCAAACTTTTTCCAAAAATATGGCTTTGGTTAGCATGGTGGTGGCTTTTCCTGCTTCAGAAACCGATTCAGTTGGTTTTTCGCTATCGTTTTTCTCTGCTTTCGCCGTGCACGAGCTATACCCAAACATCAAAAAGACAGCCATCATAAGTGTGATAAATCTTGTTTTCATTTTATTCTGTTTTTATAAATATCAACCTGTAAGAACAAAAATTTGTTCAAATATATGCAAATATATAGATATTTAAATGGCAAATGCTGTGCCAAATTTTATCTTCCTAAAACTACATTATATTTTAAGTTCTCAACGCAACCTTTTTTCATATTCATTCGTCTATCAGCTGTGATTAAATTAATAAAAGAGTGATGAAAAAATTAGCATTTGGAATTTTAATGGGATTACTGGTAGCTTTTACCAGCTGTTTAGATGACGACGATGGTTATTCGTTGGGCAATTATTGGATTGGGTTTGGAATTTACAACGGAGATGATGCCGGAGCAGTTAGTTTGGTAATGGACAACGGTTCTGTTTTGATTCCTGTCGCTGCATCAAGCCCTGGTTGGTCTTCTCATTTTTCTGATGGCGACCGTGTTTTGGTGAACTATACCATTTTAGATGATGATGATACCAGCAGTGCGGTGGAACGTTACCTTGTAAAGGTAAATGATATCAGCGATGTTTTGATGAAAGGAATTATGGACATTACTGAAGAGATTGAAGACAGTATTGGTAACGATCCGATAATAGTTCAAGATGCCTGGATTTCGGATAGTTTGCTGAATTTTAGGTTGAAATACTGGGGATACAATAAAACCCACTTTTTAAATCTGGTAAAAGAACCGGGAGAATTAACTGCCGATGATCAGCCGTTTCTGCTGGAGTTGAGACACAATGCAAACGACGATCAGGAGTCGATTCCTTATACCGCTTATGTATCGTTTAGTTTGAATAGTTTGCGCGTGGATGGTCTTGATTCGGTACGTT
>NZ_JBFHGM010000088.1:0-16707 GCF_041583095.1 Draconibacterium sp. | reverse complement strand
TCTGCAACCTAACCAATACCCTGACAGGTTTTACTTAACGTATTGGCCTTGCTATGTAGCGAGGGCAGGATTCGAACCTGCGGCCTTTGGGGTATGAACCCAACGAGCTACCGGACTGCTCTACCTCGCGATGTTGCCGGACTATTCCCGACAGTCAACTATGGTTACAACATGATGTCTCAGTGTGCGAATAGATTTGATCGCTATCTCCGTACCGCTATCATCCAGGACTTAACTACGTTACCTCTATCTTCACGGATTCCTGTATATTTCGGATGCTTTGCCATTGCAGTAAGGCGCACATTTTCCCATATGCCAGGTGTAACCCAACAACCCGTGGAACAGACAGGATTTGCACCTGCAATCATTCTATCCGAATTACCTCCATTTTCTGTTCCGGCCCCTATAACGTGGGGCTAAACCGTAACTACGCTGCCACTCTAAGCGGCTCGTTGTTAAGTTGAATTGTTTTGCCAATTATGGCTTTATTTCCTCCATTACCTTCTGTTTGCCTGTCAATTCCAGTCTGCCCCAAGCATGCCGGTCTTTCCCGGCAGTCACCCATCTTACAGCCCCTCAGTGTTCGTTCTGTTGGGTGAGGGCAAATATTCGTATTCGCGCCATGTCAAGGCTTCTAACCTTGGAGCTACGATACTGAATTTGGCTTGCCGGAAGGCGATCATTAATCAATCCTCCCGACTAAATTTCATTTAAGCAACACCCTCTTGTTAATACTGCCGCATCTATTGAAAACAGAATGTTTATACCGTGCCCTCCTGTGGGTATCTCTACTTATCTGTCCAGGATGTCAAGCGTTAGCCATTCCGCTTTGCTTCGCTGTTTTCGCAATGTTTAATAAAAACCCTCAACAGGCGTTGCTTATTTCTCTCACTGTAGGTTGTGGAGCAGAGGGGATTCGAACCCCTGTGCAAACAAACTCCAATAACTTCATTGGAAATATTTTCGTCTCAATATTTTAAAGAACTCTGCTATTAAGAAGAAGGGAGCTACTATTATTCACTCCGATCTTCGATGATTATTGATAGCTGCTGTGCCGGATAGTGGAGTTGAACCACTGACCTCCTGACGGTGATCTGCTACACTGCTTTTGCGGTGATGATAACAGGCCAATCAAGCGCACTAACCAACTGTGCTAATCCGGCAAGTGGTGGGCGCTTAGATTGTTGAATTAAAACGAGAATCCACTTTGTTTTAAATTTGAATGTGATTTGCCCACCTGTTTAACTAATTAACTTATAAGAACGCCGCCGGTTAACCTATACTCCGCGAGGTTTGTCCTCCAACTTTCAGGATGTCCCTCCCCTGAAAAATATTATTGCTCTGGATGTTCTGCCGGTTGTTCCCATCCATTTTCTTCCGAAAAAGGGGTGAAAACATCTTTGGTTTTTTCTACCGGCACAAAACCTTCGGGTACCTTTTCTGCTGATTCGCGTGGTTCGTATGGAAATACATCGACGATTTGACTTACTGCCAATGATGTGATGTGGTAAGGAATTACCAGGTATTCGAGACTTTCTTTTAATCGTGCCAATGCTTCATCAATATCATCGGCCATGATGAGGTAGTGGGTAGTAATCCGCTTTTCTTTTCCGGCTTCCTCGTCGATTGTTACCAGATGAATAGTTGCTTTAAACCACCATTCTCCATTTTCGTAAGGAAATACCTCGGCAATTCGCGACTTGGTAATTGCATCGATAACGAATTCACCACCTTTAACCAATTCCTGCATTTTGCCAATGATACGGCCTTCGGCATCGGTGTACGATACTGCATCCAATAAGAACTGTTCTTTTACCATCGATTCGCTACCGCCTTCGGCAACTTTCAGGTATTTTACTTTTGCTGTGAACCAAGTTTGTAGCATAGTATTTTGATTATTTGAAAATTAAATTGCTTCTCTTACGGTGTGTTTCTCCATCCACTTATCCACTTCGGTACGACGAAACCTAACTTTACCGCCAATTTTAGCATAGGGAATAGTTCCGGCACAGTTGGTGCCTTTTATTCGTAGGCGGTGAATTTCGGAACGACTTAACCCGGTATATTCAATCAGTTCTTCGGTATTCAGCCACACTTTGCTTTGAATGGCTATCACATCAATCTTCTTTTCTTTTTTTTGTTGATCTGGCATAACTAAGCTGTTAATGATGAATATTTAAAGTGCCACATACGGCGCATTTCGGCAAGTAATTGGTTATAGTTTCGGATATAGCCCATATCGATAGCAAACGACAGTTTCTTTTGCACGTCCGACAGTTCTTTTAATTGGACCGGATTAGCTTTTTGGCGTATTCCTTTTTCGTGACGGTTAAAAACAATATAATTAAGGGCCTTTGCCATATCGGAATAGTTTACGTCTTTAAATCGTGCTGCTGAAGCTGATAATTCAATGTATTTATCTCCGGCATTGTGACGAAACTCTATAAGCTGATCGTGTACAAATTTTATTACACTGAATTTGAATTTAGGATTTAGCCACATTGCAAAGTCGATAAACAGATATGGATTCATCCAGGTACCGCCGTTTTTGCCTCGTGTTTTTAAATACACGGAATTCCGTGTATTTAGATTTAGCTCGCTAACAAGCACATCGACATACTCTTTTGTTGATTTATTTTCGAAAAAATGATCAAGCTTTTTTTGTTGTCCAGAAGTATTATTCCACTGCTTAATAAGTGTGGTAGCATTAAACATACCATCCTTGGTTCTTTGAATTACATCAAAGTTTCCCATTTTGCGGATCATATTAACGTTTGTTTTCATAGCGAAAAAAATTTAAGGAAGCGGCATTTTTAGCCACTTCCGTTAATATGCGTTCCCCAACGCTAAGACGATTATTATTATTTATTGTTAATACTTGCATATTAAGCGAGAGATATAATTACATACGATATACTCCATACGGCAAATACAATCATTGTATCTTGTATTTGGTTGATTACAGCGTCCTCGGTTTTATTAAAATACCGGCGAATTACCCAGCGTGTTAAATCGGCAACATTCCGGCTTTTTGTTTTCTCCATAGCCATGCGCCGCTGTTGATTAACGGTGTGTGGGCTTTTGTGTCTTTTGCTGGCAATTTCTTTTTGAGTATTACCCATGGCCAGATCGCGGGCCACATTTGCTTCCTGTTCCGATAGTGGTGCAAGAAACTTGTCTACGCGGAATAGAGTAAATTTCATTATGCTGACTTTTTAGGTTTTAGTTCAAGTCCGGTAACTGCATCAATGCCGTATTCGGCAAATACTTTACATATTGCAATAGCTTCAACTTCGCATGGAATTACACGCCCGGTTTTTCGGTCGTTAAATTTGTAGTCGGAATCGATGTAAGCCAGTTCTTTGATTTTTTCGCGTACAATCGACTTTTGGGAGTAGGGTATAGCCTGCCACGCCTCCTTGAAATTTAGTAGATTTTTGCTATTTTTAGCTTGCATAGTGATGTATAACTTTGTAAGTGTAGTACAAAGTAAAGTAAAACTTTACTAAAAACCAAGAATAGCTTGAATAAAAATAAAGTAAATCTTGACTTAGTGCCGATTGGTCCTTTATTAAAAAAGATTGCAGACGAGAAAAATGTCCCGGCAGTAGTTATTGGGGAAAAAATTGGTAAAACAAAACAGGCGGTTTATGATATTTATAAGAAAAATAAAATAGACTCAGAGTTGGTTGCAATGTTTTCTCATATTTTGGATGTTCCTGTTCAGTATTTAATTAAAGAGAAGAATAAAATTGAAGATCCTCCACCCATCATTATAGACCCGGCTGATTCGAATGTTATATATTTTACAGAAAAGCTTGAAAAGTATGCATCCGAACTTGGCGAGATGAGAAAAGAACGCGAAATGATTATTAAAGAGAACAATACCCTTAAGCAAGAGATTAACGAGCTAAAGGGGATAAAAAAATATTCTATTGACCTTCCGCAATCGAATGCTGCTGAACCCAAATTAAAAAAATAAAATAATACTTCTATGAAAAAACTATTTAGCACACTGTTTTTTGTGTTTACTGCCTTGTTCCTATTTGCCCAAGTTGGTATTAAGATGACAGAAGAAAATGGAGTATATACAATGCCCTGCACTGTGAATGGGTTAAAGCTTAGGTTTATATTTGATACAGGAGCGAGCAATATATCACTATCTCTTACCGAGGCTGCATTTATGCTTAAAAACGGATATCTTGAAGAAAATGATTTTACCGGAACTTCTTTATATAGTGATGCAAACGGAAATATATCAGAAGGGATGACAGTTAATCTTAAAAAAATTGAGATATCTGGAATAGAGCTGCACGATGTAAAAGCGAATATTGTAACAAAAATAGATGCTCCTTTATTGCTTGGACAGTCAGCTTTAAGCAGATTGGGAGAAATACAGTTTGACTATTCAAACAATGTTCTAAAAATAGAGAGAGGAAATACTGAATTATATCAACAGCCAAATCCAATTTCATATTATCATTTCAAAATGTTACCCAGGGGGGAGCAAGCAGCATTAGTTTATGGTAACAAAATGGCAACGATTGAATATGCAAAATACCTTCGCCAGCGACGAACGGGCATTATAATTACTTCTGTAGGTGTTGCTGCAATAGGAACGGGCATTGTATTCGACATGGTGCAAAACAGGGAAGAAAATTGGGATAATATGGAATACTATAATGACACAGGTGGATATATAGCTGCTATTGGTGGTACTGTTGCAGTTGCAGGATTAGTGACATGGCTGTTGGCTCCTAAAAAGATGAGAAATGCTGTTTATTATTATAATAAAGGAGAGCCTGTTTCTTTAGAAATCCAGCCTTCTCTAAATTCAGTTGGATTAGTAATGAGATTTTGATCATGAGTATTCATTCTGACAATCCCGAAGTAGATGCCTTATTTAGAAAATTTGAAAAATTACAAAAACAGAATGCTGTTATTAGTAAACGCCGAAGCAAAGTATTTGATAGGGAATTTAGAAAACAGAAACCGATGAGGCATTTTATCTTAAAAATAAGGGAATTAAGTATTGTGAATATTATTGGCATTTCAATATTGTTTGGAATCTTATTTGGTATTGCGATACCAAAATATTCTGCAACGTGGCGTGATCATGAGTTAACGTTTAGTCAGGAACACAAAATGCTGGAAGAAAGATACAATTCAAAAAGAACGTATTTGTACAATATTGATTATGATAGATTTTTTAATACCAAGTTATCAATTATCACCAGCGCAGCAATGATTGGTTTTTTGTTTACGGTTAAGAAAAAATAGAATTTATACAAAATGGCACTAATTTTAGTCTAAACCCCGTAAATTTTGATAATATTTATACTTTTTGGCACTATTTTAATCGTTGATGAGGCCCCATATTAAGCAAGTGAATTACCTGTTTATTTGCTTTGGTTATTTTATCGATATTTCGCTCAATATAAATAGCGGTTGTTTTGTTCCCGGAGCTATGGCCGAGTGAAAGCGATATTGTTTCTTCTTTTATATCGAGGTTGTGTGCGTATGTTGCCCAACTGTGCCGGGACCAATAAGTTGTCAGGTTTATTTTAATTCCTGCAGCCTTGGCAGCTACTTTTAGTTTTTTGTTAATCTCCTTCTTTACTGAATCATAATTCTGATATCGTTCGGCAAGGTTGATGAGGTACTTATTACCGGCCATCTTTTTTATTAAACGAATTGCTTCCGGCTCCAATCGTATGTAATAATTCTTTTTTGTTTTTAACCGGCGGTAATCCAATATACCATCATGAACAATGTTTTTTGGCAAATAGGTAATATCTTTCAGGTTTATGCCGATAAGATAAAACTGGAGCATAAAAACGTCTCTTGCAAGTCCCGGCACTCCGGACAATTCTACATCGCGTAAAATTCGTAATTCCTCGATATTCAGATTTCGCTTTGCTGTTTCCTCCTTTTTTATTTTTACACGACGAAAAGGATAGAGGTTTAATTCAATTACTTCATCATCGATTGCCATATTAAATACGTGCCGGATATTACGAAGGTGAATGGCAAAACCATTTGTCGATTGATTATAGTGTTGCTCCAGTTCGCGAAGGAATTTTGGGTTGACATCGGAGAAGGAAAGTTGAACCGGATGAAAACTTTCTATTAGTGCCAGTGTGCGCGAATACATTTGTGCCGTACTTTCGGTCTTGGTAGATATTACATATTTAAAATACGAATTAAAATTGTGCTTTTCCTTTACCTGTTTGTTAATGTATCGTTCTTTTATCTGTGTAACAGTGAGCAGATCGATTTTCTCCTGGTTGGTTAGTTCGGTTAAAAACTCCTGAATGTCGGCCTGTTTTTTTAACAGCATCGCATTTTGGTGGTTATGGTCAGGTATTCCGGGTGCGCCTTTCTTTACCATCTTTTTCGGATCCCAGAATTTCTTCGCGACTTTCACTCCCGATTTTATGTGTGAATGCCGTGATTTATGTCTTATCACAAATATTACCGGTGATCGTTTTTCTTTGTCTTTGTAAGACGAGTTATAAACAATTGATACTGTTGCCATACTTTTGTGACTGAATTATGACTGAAATATACAAAATATGAAAGAAAAAGAAACATCATGGAACAAAAATACTTGTTTCGTGGTTTTGTTGTATTAATTAAAAAACCCTGTCAAACTTGACGTTTAACAGGGTTTATAGGGTTTTTTGAATCTGTCGGGATGACAGGATTTGAACCTGCGACCCCTGGTCCCCCAGACCAGTACGCTAACCGGACTGCGCCACATCCCGAATCAGGATTGCAAAAGTAAGTTTAGAAATTATTATTACAAAACTTTTTCTTTCTTTAATCTACTATTTTATTGAACACATAGAATTCAGCTATCATTACTTCATTATTATCGATTGAATTTATGACAATCAATGAGGTATGTTTTGTATTTTTGTGCAACTAAAAATTTAAATGATGTTTAAACCACTTGATATTAACGATAACAACGAGAATAAAAACGTTGAACCAGCTGACGTTGAAAAGGTAAAATGTTTGATTATAGGATCGGGCCCTGCAGGTTACACTGCCGCAATTTATGCTGCACGCGCTAACCTTAGTCCGGTAATGTACGAAGGATTGCAACCGGGAGGTCAGTTAACAACAACAACCGAAGTTGAGAACTATCCGGGTTATCCGGAAGGTGTTACCGGCCCGGTAATGATGGAAGACCTTAAAAAGCAGGCCGAGCGTTTTGGTACTGATGTTCGTTGGGGAATGGCAACAAAAGTTGATTTCTCGGGCGGAGTGCATAAAGTTTGGATCGATGGATCGAAATTGATTGAGGCTGAAACGGTGATTATTGCAACCGGTGCAACGGCAAAATACCTTGGACTGGAAGACGAAAAGAAATATGCCGGAGGTGGAGTTTCTGCCTGTGCAACCTGCGACGGATTTTTCTACAGAGGGAAAGATGTGGCCGTTGTTGGTGGTGGCGATACTGCTGCTGAGGAAGCTATGTACCTGGCCGGTCTGTGTAACAAAGTATACCTGATTGTACGTCGTGATGTGCTTCGTGCATCAAGAGTGATGGCCGAGCGCGTGAAAAAAACACCAAACGTAGAAATACTTTGGAAACACCAAACAAAAGGATTGATTGGCGACAATGGTGTGGTTGAAGGTGCAACATTGGTTAAAAACTTAGGAGAAGAAGGGGAAGAGGAAGTTAATATTAAAATTGACGGATTCTTTTTGGCCATAGGTCACAAGCCAAACTCTGATATTTTTGCCGACTATCTTGATACCGACGAAGTAGGTTATATTTTAACTCAGCCCGGAACATCAAAAACAAAAGTTCCCGGAGTATTTGCCTGCGGAGATGTACAAGACTCGCAATATCGTCAGGCGGTTACTGCTGCCGGATCGGGTTGTATGGCTGCAATTGATGCAGAGCGATACCTGTCAGAAAAACACTCGTAAAAGAAAGACACTTCGTAATAACTAAAAAAGCAGGATGATTTCTCATTCTGCTTTTTTGTATCTCTAATCTGTTAATTCCTAATTTAAACTGTAAAGTACCGAGAAGAAATGCATAATACTTCCGGCCAAAACAAAAAGGTGCCAAATACCATGGCCGTATTTTAAGCCTCGCCAAGCGTAAAAAATAACACCGATTGAATAACAGGCTCCGCCAACAAACAAAAAGGCAATGCTTGACGCAGGCAGATTTCTGACAATGGGACCAATGGCCAATAAAAACATCCAGCCCATGGCCAGGTATATGCCAACCATTAACTTTCTGAAGCGGGTTAAATAAATCGAGCGGATTACCATTCCTGTAATCGCCAATCCCCATATTATTCCAAAAAGAGTCCAGCCCAAAGCACCACGAATGGTGGTGAGCACAAAAGGCGTGTAGGTGCCTGCAATTAATAAAAATATGGCGGCATGATCGAACCGAACAAACAGGTTCTTCAATTTTTCGCGGGTGAAACTGTGGTAAAGTGTCGATGATAAATAGAGCAACACTAAACTGCTTCCGAAAATACTAAAACTTACCACATGCCAGGCATTGCCTTTTATAGCTGCAAATACAACCAAAAGTACAAGTGCGGCAATGCTTAGCAAAGTCCCTATTCCATGTGTGATACTATTAAATATCTCCTCACCAAGTGATAATGTTCGGTATCCAGCTTCAACCTTTTTTCTCATAAACGTTGCTTTTCGAATAAAACTTAATTCTGTTTGAAATTACTCAAAAAAATTATTGTTTGAATACAATATGTCTATTCCAAATAAATAATAATAATAACGTTTTGTTTGCCAGATGCTTATTGGTGTCGTTTTTCCGGTATTTAGAATAGCAAAGAAACTATTTTGGCCCGATCAGCTCAATAAAAGTTCCATCGGGATCCTGAACCAGCAGGAAAAAACGGTTTTCTCCGAGTTCTGATGGTTTACCGCTCAGTACTTTAATACCCTGTTTTTCAATCCGGTCTAAAACAGGCTGCAGATGTTTCACCATAATGGTAATGTACTGCATTCCGGTATCGTCGCTCATAAATTTCTGTTTTGGGTGTTTGGCTTTTGTACCCAAACTCATCAGTTTCCATTCGCTGGCTTCTTCGCTGTCTTCCAGTTTAAGAATAGTTACATCCAGCTGGTAACTATCGGTTAATCCCAGCTCTGTACATTGTTCTTTCGAAACCGAAAATTCGCCGGTTTTTACCATGCCAATAACATTGGTGTAAAAATCGATTGATTTCTCCAGATCTTCAACAACAACACCAACACCAATTGCCGATTTGCTAAAATTGTTTTGGGCCATTGCGAAAAATGTAAAGAGAACCAGGGCGAGAGAGAAAAGACTTTTTTTCATACCATTAAAATTGTAGGTTCTCGAAGGCATGGTATGGAACTCGCCCGATTTAATAGTTCGCAAGGTTGTTAATCTTTTACATGCTCGTTTCATCGTTTTAGATTTAATTGATTTTTAGTATCCGTAAATTTAATAGAATTAAAGGAAAGGCAATAAATGATTTGGGGAGAAATAAAGTTCATTTATCTTTATAAAAAGAACAAGAATGAAACTACCTGTTGTAAATAACACTAATCTGGAAAACCTGATGGACAAGGCTGAAATTGTTCAGCAAACGGCCGAGCAGATAATGAAGGATTTTGGAATGTTTGGTGTGGAGATCACTTTTTCGGGCGATACAGATAATGCTTACCACGAGTTGCACCAGCAATTAATTGATCAGATAACAGGTTTGGTGGAGACCAACTACGATTTGTTGTTATCGGTGTTGTACCAGGTTGATATTACCAATCGCGAAATCGTTCAGGCAGAGCAGGATTTGCCACATTATTCGCACATCGAAATTATTGCTCACCAGGTGATTGCCCGTGATTTGAAAAAGGTTTTGCTTCGCAGATATTTCAAAATGAAAGACCAGGAAGGCGGAATGGACAAAGGAATCGACAGGACATAAAAAAAAGCGCCTTACGACGCTTTTTTATTTCATATTCAACATTCTTAATAGCCAAAAACATACCGGATGTTAATTCCGAATCCCTTTGCATGAAATTTGGTTTCTTCAACAATACTTAATGCCGGACGCCAATCGGCACCCAAAGCAATTGGAATACTATTAAAATGATATTCCAGACCAATTTCTCCTACTGCGCCCAACCAAAACGGATCGTCAATCCAAACATACGGACCGGCACCAACATACCAGTAAAAGGCTTCTCCATCAATTGGGCGGTACAGGAAATCCCACAGCAGATCAACTCCAACTCCATCTCCGACTGAAAGATCGGCGTGAATACGGCTAAACTTCCCGGTGCTAAAAATACCGTCAATAGCAACATTTCCGCCTGAAATATCGCCAAATCGAACACCAAGTTCCTGTGCATTTGATGAAATAACTCCACCCAATACCATAGCCAAAACAGCTATTAATTTTACCATTGTTTTTTTCATCATATTGAATTTAATGTTATGTGTTTTTTGAAATCGGAAAAACATAGGTTACGAATAAAATACAAAGTATATTTAATCCATTTAACAAAAAAACACAACTATAGTTTCAATTCGACTTGAATTTGTTTAGAGAAAAGCTTATTGGTAATGATCTACAATGGCCGTGCAATCATAATTCCGGAAACTGAATCGCGGTTCGCCAAATATTCATACAGTGTTTGTTCTGAGAGAATTACTTTCTCAGCTTTTGATGATGCGTGCATAAAGTGAAGTTCATCATTTTTAAAAAAGGCTATTCCAACATGGGTAATATCCAGTCCGTCAACCGTGGTAGTGATGCCAAAAATATCGCCATCTTTAATTTGATCTTTTAGCAATTCAAGTTTCTCGGTAGGAATGTAGTATAGTTTGGTTTTTGTTAACTCCTGTTCTTGTTTGTGCAGAGCCTCAATAAATACCGCATTGTTTTTTAATGGCTTATAGCTGGTGGGGTGCTGGCTCATAAAATTAATCGTTTTACTAAACCCGGTATTGCCAATTGATTGCGAAACTGATTTTACCGTGCCCTTTTTGTCGTTATCCAAAATCCAGTCGCTGAAATAATGCAATCGCGATGGGTAGCCGTTTATCTCGCCACCTCGATAACGGATAAGTTGCAACTCGTTTTTAAATTGTTTAAACGATGGTTTTCGTGCTTTGGTAGTTCTCGCCAGTGCCAGGCAGTTTTCGGCAAATGTTGTACAATCCAGTTCCCGCAGATTTACGATTAATTGTTCGGGTTCCGTTTCCAAAGTATGAGCAACGTATGGTGTATTCATCAATAGTTTTCCTGCCTCAACAACAAGTTCTGCCGTTGTATTATTGCTGTACTGTTGCAATTCAGTAAGAATGTGTGTGCAAATTTCCTCGTCAGAATTATCAGTGCCATGTTGGGCAAATAGGCTTATAAAGCCCAAAAACAGTGCAACGACCAACATAAAAACCTTCTTGTTCATTCTTGATATATTTTTTTTGAAGCTAAAAATTAAAGGTATAATTTTTTTGTAAAAATGGTAATTCACAAGGTATGAATCTAGCTTGAAAACACTTCGATAAGACGAAGGCCAAACCATATGGTTAAAAAGAGCATTGCAAAAGCAAAAACCGAATATAAAATAATTCGTATTTTTCGATTGTCTTTATTTTTTCTTTGGCCCATGTAATTACTAGATTTTAGCCTTCAGGTGATAAACGAAAAAAAAGAAACTGATGTTTGAATTAATTAAAAAAAACTGGCAGAGTGATAGAATAAAGTGAAAAAACTGCTATTTTACGAAGGAATGATATTTTATCAACTTCATGAAAAAGTTAATACTGTTGTTCGTGTTTATTAACTCCTGTGTTGGTTTTAGCTTTGGGCAGATGTATTTGGCCGATGTTGAGTTCGATAAAGTGGGGTGCGAGCAGGTTGAACATTTCGTGAAGAGTCAGATTAAAAACAATACCGAAACTTTCTCGGATGTAAAAGCTTCGTTGCAACCAACTGCCAGCACCGAGGGTTTTCGTTTTCACGAGCGCGAATATGTTATTAAAGACAGCCTGGCCAAAGTTTGGTTGTTTTACGTGCATACCAATCCATCGATTGCCTGGAATGCATCGCGGTTTTCATTTGCAATGTTGTTTTCGAAAAGTAATAATGAGATGATCTATCCGAATGGCTATGTTGATGGAATTGATCCGGGACAGGTAATTTATTTAAACCTGAATGTTTTAAAAATTAAAAAGCTGGCCACCGCTTTTGAGATTACAACGGTTGACAACAAAAAGAAAGTTATTGAATTTAGTTATGTGGAGGATAATATTACGCATGGCAAACAGCAGTTAACTTTTATACAAATGCGAAAGGGCTACACAAAAATTGTACATCGTACTTATTTCAAAAGCGAATCGACTTTACGCGACCATTTTTTGTACCCTTATTTTCATACGCGCCTTACCAATACCTACCACCGAAACATGAAACATTTACTTAAGGCGTCGGAGAATTAGCATCTTCCTGCCCCGATATCGAGTTATCCCACGCTGCTTGTAAGTTCTCCCGCGATAAAAGTCACTTCTCCCCGGTCCGGCGGCCGTTCTCCCATAAAAATAAGGCGTTCTCCCACGGATTTTTCCTGTTCTCCCGGGGTCTTGGATGGTTCTCCCACGATTGGACGTAGTTCTCCCATATATTTATCCGGTTCTCCCGCGGGAGAATTTACAAAATGTCAGGGAATAGTGTTTTTTATATGTGAAAATATACTTTTTGTATGGGAGAGGTGTCCCTTTAACCATTAGACGCATCGGTTAGGTAAGCAAATTATTGTAAATGGAGAAATTCTCTTCATCGAACACACAAAATATCACCGTATCAAGTTCGTGATCATTCGCCAGAAAGTCTTTTACCGTTTGTGTCGCAATTTGGGCAGCCTCGTGTTTCGGGTAGCCGTAAATACCCGTGCTGATGTTAGGAAAAGCAATGGATTTTACACCGTTTTGCAGCGCCACTTCCAAACTTCTGCGATAGCATGAAGCCAGTTTCTTGGCTTCGTTATAGCTGCCCCCGTTATAAACCGGACCAACGGTATGAATCACATATTTTGCCGGAAGATTGTATCCCTTTGTAATTTTTGCATCGCCGGTTTCGCAGCCGTTAAGCTGGCGGCATTCGTTTAACAGTTGGGGGCCCGCTGCCCGGTGAATAGCACCATCAACGCCACCACCACCCAGTAACGTTTTGTTGGCAGCATTCACAATGGCATCAACCTCAAGTTGGGTAATATCGCCCCGGTGTAATTGAATTGTACTCATAACTGTGGCTTTTTAATCTAATAACTCCCCAGGCTTTGCCATGGGGGCCGCTTTTTCTCCCCGTTGAGGGGAGATGTCATCCGGCAACTGACGGATGACAGAGGGGTGAAATAAAGAAAATTCGGTTTTCTGCTATTTTGCTGCAATTAAGTTGGCGTATTTCCCTTTGGCTTTGCTGGGAATAGTCAACTTCAAGAATTTTCTTTATCCAAGATACAAAGTTTTCAGTTACACCGGGGCAAATCGTGCTAATCGTCAACCATATCTTCAATGTTTTCGTCCGATTCGGGAACGGCCATTTCTGTTGACCTGGCACGAACATCGTCGAAATTAAGCTTTTTACGCGCGGCCTTAACTACCATGCCAATTACAAATTTTATTGCAATATGTTCGGCCATTTCCGGAAGGTAAGGGATGTCAATTTTATCGTTGGCAAGACGTGTTAAACGTCGCACCAATCGTTTGGCTTCCTTTTTTGAAATACCATGATCGGTGCTACGAATCAGATCATAAAATTCGTTTGGCATATGATCGTATAAAAAGGTGTCGATTTTAAAGATCACTTTTACGAGAATCTTTTCTTCGCCGGTTTCATTAATAAAAGGGACATCGATTTTTTCATTTAACCGAATGGCAAGGTCTTTCACTTCTGCTTCTGTCATTTTATTACGCTTTTTGGGTTCTGCGTAAAAATCATCCAGAAGTAAAACAAATTCTTCCGGAGTAAGATCGGCTACTTTTGTTGTCATAATTTTGTTGATTTAATGATGAGTATAATGTGTAATGTATAGTTCTCAAGCCTGAAACAGTGATTCCAGCAAATCGCGGGTTTCGTTGTTGTAAACGCCGTTTATTTCGAGTTCCGGTTTGCGTGTTTGCAGCTCTTTTACACCGTTTTCGGTTTTTGGACCAAAATCACCGTCGGAAGTTCCCACGTTAATATTCAGTAGTTTTAGCGCATCCTGCAAGGCAACCACAGCCGCGCCTTTACTGCCTTTTTGAAGTACCGGCTCGGGAATAATGAGTTGCTCCCGAGCTGCCAAACGTTGATAAGACAAAACGGTATTTATGCGGTAAGCCGAAACCGATACGCGGTTGCCCTGGTTGCCGCCGAGGCAGTACACACGTTTCTTATCGGTTGAAACGCCCAGAAAAAAGCCTACGTGGCCTTTCCACGACTCCGGGCTTTCGCGCCAGAAAATCACCACATCGCCCGGCTCGGGATTTATAGTTTTTACACCTACATTTAACCAGGATCGTGCATTCGGTTTTTTCGAATATTCCAGGCCGGCTTTCATGGCCACCCAGTTTACAAAATTGCTGCACCACGGAATTTCGTCGGTGGTGACACCTGCAATACCTGCTTCTTTGGCATATTTTAAAACTTCCGAGTTATGTTCCGAACCAACAATTTCTTCGGTGCCCAACTCGGCAAAAGCTATTTTTAATAAATCTTCCATACCAATTTGCTTTACGGGTTTATACTTAAGAATCGTTTCGGATTAATACTGGCAATGGTGTCGAAATCATCGCCAAATGCTGTTTTGAAATCGTTGAAATATTGTTCCATGCTCGGCCCAAAAAACTGGGTGAGGTAATAATCCGAGCCATAAAGAATTTTCGATTTTTCGTAGTCAGTAATTTTATCGAAGAAGCTGGTTATAAACGTGCTTAATGTTTCGCGGATGCTAAATACCATTTCCTGAGTGCTTGGCGATTCAATAATAGTTCCTTCCGAAAAACAGGAGAGGTCGGTATAGGCATTCGGGTAATTCGGATTTTTGATAATATCGAAAATGGCTTTTGCCCAGTTATCAATAAACCCGGTTCGGTACAGCGCATTCCACACTTTGGCACGTTCGGCTAAGGTAAGGTCATCGCGCAGAACTCGTTTTTTACGTTTTAAGGTGTAGGCCTTTCGAATAATCTCCTTGTCTTTATTCGACAGTGACATGATCGCATCTTCAAATTCTTCTTCGTCCACCCGCTTTTGCTCTTCCGGGAAATTGTAGTTGATGTAATCCATAATCTGGCCACTGCCGCCAAAATGCGCAAAATTGATAGTCAGGTCTGGATACTTTTTCATTACCAGCTCCCACAGTTTTGGGTGGTTTAGTTTTTTCGCGCGTTCGGCAATGGCTTTGTGCACTTTGCGGCTAAAAAAGCGGTAGTCGAAAACAAGCGGCTTTTTAGGTTTTATGGTATTTCCGTTTATAAGAACATCGCCACGCACTTTTAGCACCGACGACAAACAGGCAAAACCGCTGTTTGAGTTGTGAACCGTAATCGGAATATTATGCTCCTGGCACAAGGCATAAATTCCGGGAGCGTTGCGGGTGCCCATTAATACCGGGTCGGTAGGAGAGAAACCTGCCGGAGCATACAGTTTCACACCGGCAAACAGTCCATCTTCGGCAACAATTTTCTCTTTTAGTTTGTCAACCAGGTTAACGTTGCCTTTGTATTCACGGCGCGGATCAACACTAAAGAACGGTTTTATTGTTTCGTATTTACCTGCCAGATACTCCAAATCTGCAATTTGCTGGGCGTAATTGGCATTATCGAAAATTTCCACTTCTTCATCCGATTTCCGATCGAAACTGTCTTCAAACTTTTTTACATGGTCTCGGATTTTATCAAATGCCTCGGCCAGTTCATCGCTTTGAAGTTTACGGTTTACCCGCATTTTAATAAAAGGCAGGGCCACCGAAAGCAGCCAGAAAATACGTTTTATTCGTTTTCGGTAACGTTTGTTCTGGTTTTCATCGTCGTCGTTATCGTCGGCATAAGTCAGGTCGAACATTAAAGGAGTAGTAACCACATTTCCCTGGTACACTTTGTCGAGCGCTTCAAACACATCTTCGCTCGATGGCTGCGTAACTTCTTCCAGCGTGCGGTTAATACCATCAATTTTAAATCTCAGTTCGGCCGATGTAACTCCTTTGTCCACCATGTCTTTAATGGCAAGTAACGATTGAACCACATTTACAAGCTTGCGTATAATCACGTCTTTGTTAAAAATGTGGCAATGAATGTCGTAGTAAGTTGTCATAATTATGGGTTTAAAAATATTAAGCTTTGTTTAGGCTATATCAATATCGAAGCCGCGGTTTCATAAGAAACCGTAACTAAGAATATAAGCCTTGAATTGTTTTTCATGCGTCATTGGTTTGTGTTTGCAATCTCCGGGTCACAACTTTAGAGTTTGTAAATTAATTGATACAAGTTATGAAATGAGCAGAAAAATAACAACTAATTGGTATGAATATATTTAGGTAGTGCATTAATAACCTGAGTTCGATTTTAAAAAAGAGCAATTTGATCGGTTTTGATCACCTCATATTTTATTGCTGGCTTTTTAGGAAAAAAGCAATAAGCAATTAAGCCTGAAATCAGATTTGTGATGAAGTTTTCGAAAGATCTATGGC
>NZ_JBFHGM010000087.1:0-17017 GCF_041583095.1 Draconibacterium sp. | reverse complement strand
GAAAGTTGCCAAGTGCAGTTTTAAGTGAATCTTACGAACTGGAATATGGAATGGATAGTGTAGAAATGCATAGTGATGCATTGGATAAACATGATGTGGTTTTGATTCATGATGATTTGCTGGCCACCGGAGGTACTGCAGTTGCAGCATTAAATTTGGCAAAAAAGTGTGGTGTTGAGAATATTTATTTCAGCTTTATTTGCGATCTTGAATTTATTGATACACCTAATAAGGCGATACTAAAAGAATACGAAACTCAGGTATTGGTAAAATATCAGTAATTGAAATATAAGACGGTAAATAAAAATATTGATCACTTAAAATCGCTTATATCGGTGTTGCCGAATAAGCCCGGTATTTATCAGTATTTCGATCAATCGAATACAATAATTTATATTGGAAAAGCAAAGAACCTGCGAAAGCGGGTTTCTTCGTATTTTACAAAGAATCACGATCACCGAAAAACGGCTTTATTGGTACGCAATATTGTTGATATAAAACACATGGTAGTGGAGAGTGAGCAAGATGCTTTGTTGTTGGAAAATAATCTGATTAAAAAGTATCAGCCGCGCTACAATATTCGATTAAAGGATGATAAAAGCTATCCATGGATATGTATAAAAAACGAGCCTTTTCCACGGGTTTTTAAAACCAGGGATTTGGTTCGCGATGGTTCAAAATATTTCGGTCCGTACACTTCTATTTATACCGTCAGGACTTTGCTGGATTTGTTTAAATCGGAATATAAATTACGTACCTGTAACTACAATTTATCACCCGAGAATATCGCTTCAGGCAAGTATAAAGTTTGTCTGGAGTACCATATTGGAAATTGTAAAGGACCATGTGAAGGGCACATTTCAGCAGAGAAATACGACCAGAGAATTGCTGATATTACAGATATTTTGAAAGGAAATATTTTAGGCGTTATAAAGCATTTGGAAGGTATGATGGCTGAAATGGCGGAGAATTTAAATTTCGAAGAAGCAGCTGCAATCAAAGAAAAGTATGATTCGTTAAAACGTTATCAGAGCCGTTCCACTGTAGTGTCTCCGGTTATTACAGATGTTGATGTGTATTCGATAGAGGAGGATGAAAATTTTGCCTTCATCAATTACCTGAAAATTATAAAAGGAGCCATTATTCAAACCTTTACTTTAGAAATAAAAAAGGGTTTGGATGAGAATAAAGAAGAGCTTCTTTTGGCCGGGATTATTGAAATACGGCAGAAAATATTTAGTAACGCACGCGAAATTCTTGTGCCTTTTAAACTGAAAAATGTGATTGAAAATGTCACTTTTAAGGTGCCGCAAAGAGGGGAGAAGAAGCAATTGTTAGACCTTTCAATGCGTAATGCAAAGTATTTCCGTCTGGAAAAAGACAAACAAGCGGTACTGAAAAATCCTAAAATACGAACGGATCGTATACTAACAACTATTAAAAAGGATTTACAATTAAAGGAATTGCCCGAACGAATTGAGTGTTTTGATAACAGTAACCTGCAAGGAACAAATCCGGTTGCAGCGTGTGTAGTCTTTAAAAATGCCAAACCGGCAAAAAAGGAATACCGTCATTTTAATATCAAAACCGTTGAAGGACCAAACGATTTTGCCTCGATGGAGGAGGTAGTTTACCGGCGTTACAAACGTTTAAAAGAGGAAAACAAACCATTGCCAAACCTTATTGTTGTTGACGGTGGAAAGGGCCAGTTATCCGCAACAATGAAAGCGATGGATAAGCTGGAGTTACGTGGTAAAATAACGGTTATTGGTATTGCAAAGCGACTTGAGGAAATCTATTTTCCGGGTGATTCAGTTCCTCTTTACATCAACAAAAACTCTGAAACGTTAAAAGTAATTCAGCATTTAAGAGACGAGGCGCACCGTTTTGGAATTACTTTTCACCGGGATAAACGCTCGAAATCATTTATAACATCTGAATTAGGTAATATAAATGGAGTAGGGGAGAAGACTACTGAAAAATTATTGAAGGATTTCAAATCGGTAAAACAAATAAAACTACAACAACTCGACGCTTTGGAAGCCTCAATTGGGAAGGCTAAAGCAAAGGTTGTGTACGATTATTTTCAGAAAATAAGGGAATAAAAAGAACGGATCCTATCAGCTGATCAAACCAAAACTTAGAAGTGAGTTTATTGAGTACCGTTAAATATTTACAATCATATTGAAATGAATAAACGTGTTTTGCTGGGGATGAGTGGAGGAATTGACAGTTCTGTTTCGGCGATGTTATTACAGGAGCAGGGTTTTACTGTTATTGGAGTTACATTTCTTTTTAGTGGTACCGATGATCAAAATCATCACTTTTTAAAAGATGCTACTGATTTAGCTAATCGCTTAAAAATTCAACATATTACCGTAGATCTGCGAAAGGAGTTTGAAGAATATGTTATTCGTTATTTTATCGACGAATATATAAACGGTCGCACACCTTTCCCGTGTGCATATTGTAACCCTAACCTGAAATTTAAATACCTGGACAAATACGCGAATGCAATGAATTGCGATTCAATCGCTACCGGGCATTATGTGAAAACCGGAATCTATAATGGACAGAAATATATCTTTCAGGGTGAGGATCCGGAAAAAGATCAATCCTTTTTTCTTTGGGGATTGCCTCGCGAGATTATCGATAAACTGATTTTTCCATTGGGTAATTTTAAAAAAACAAAGATTAGGAATATTGCCCGGGAAAAAGGATTTTTTTCTTTATCAGAAAAAAAGGACAGCCTTGGAATATGTTTTATTGAGGGAAATGATTACCGGCAATTTCTAAAAAAGAGCGGTATAAAATCGCAGCCCGGAAATTTTATTGATCAAAGCGGGAACATTTTAGGTGAGCACAAGGGAATTTTCAATTATACCATCGGACAACGTCGCGGATTGGGCCTGAATCTGAATTTTCCGTTATTTGTGGCCGAATTTCGTCTAGATGACAACGAAATAGTGTTGGCAAAATACGACGATTTATACCGATCTAAATTGTATTTGGAAAATTACTATATACTTGATAAAGAGATAGTTGAAAGTAATATTGAGCTAATAGTAAAGGTGCGTTACAGGCTTCAGGAAACCCCCTGTAATTTGCATATTTTAAACGATACTGTGGCTCAGGTCGAATTATTAGAACCTGAAGCCATGATTGCACCCGGACAAACGGCAGTATTTTATCAAAACGACAGATTGATCGGTGGTGGATTTATAAAATCAGCAGAATAGATATTATCTATTAAAAGATCCGATCGTATACAGATTCTTTAAAGAATAGAATTTTGTTTACAACTGCAATAACTACCCTCAAGATTCAGAAAACAGTTTTCTCCATTATGATTTATTAAGACACAATTGATATAGGAGCAAATCTTAAATCTTATATCAATACGACTAAACTTATGTTGTTCTAAATAGTCAATTCTATTTAATACTAAATAATCAAAAAAGCGAAAAAGTGGCCATTCACCCGTTTTCGAAGGTGGCTTATAACAAATAGATCGATTGGCAATAGTCAGTTATTCAGATTGTAGTGTCAGAGTCTATTTACTCGCGGAAATGACGAAATATGTGTAAAAATAGAAATCAAATATTCAAAAACTAAAATCCCAAAACCTGCATCGACTTAATTTTGAAGAAAAAGTACACGGTTTCCATACCTGAAAATGAGGAGTAATGGAATTATGACCATTCGCAATATTGATTAATAAAAAAAATAAATCTTAAACTCTGAAATGATGTAATTATGAACGTAAGACAAAAGACTTTTTTATTGGCGCTTAGCCTTTTTATTCTGGTTGGTTCTGAATTAAAAGCCCAACAAGGAAGACCAGGACGTCAGATGGACGATCCTGCTTTAACCGATACTACAGGAAGAAGTATTGATGCTTATTTTGCTCCGGTATCGCTTGAAGAAAGTACCCCGGATAAGGATGGTTTTATTCAACGTTGGTTACTATTAGAACCAATTAGTAAATCCAACCGTAGTAATACTGTATTTACCGACAGCTATCTTCGTGCAGCATTCGATACGCTTTATTTCCCCAACCAGTTTACTATTTTGCCAGAAGATGGTGACATTGTAAAAGTTGGCGATACTGAACTGGCCTGGCATGCTTTGGACAGTAAACTTTTCAATGTAAAATTATTCCGTTTCGCTTATGGATTAGCTAAACCTATTTACGGAGTGGTGTTTTGGGCGGTAACTGTTGTTAATGCGCCTGAGGACATGGAAAATGTGAGAATGGCAGTGGGCTCAAACTCCGCATCGATGTGGTGGTTAAACGGTGAAGAAACATTACTGCTTTCGGGCGACAGACGTATGGTAATGGATGATGCTGTATCGCCGCGACTAACGCTTAAAAAGGGAAAAAATATTGTTCGTGGCGTTGTAATCAACGGGCCGGGAATGAGCGATTTTTGTGTTCGTTTTCTGGATGAAAAAGGCGAGCCAATCAAAAACATCACAGTTACTTGTGAGTAATATCGTTTAATCAAACTAGTAAAAATCTCAATTGAAACGAAATTGTTATGAAACAAATCAAAATATTGGGCTCAATAGCTCTTTTATCGCTGTTATTCTGCGAAACAGTAATGGCACAAGTAGGGAAACCGTATATACACGACCCTTCAACAATAATGGAATGCGACGGAAAGTATTATACTTTCGGAACCGGTAGAGGCGGTTTAATATCCGAAGATGGTTGGGAATGGAACGGTGGGGGAGTGCGACCCGGTGGTGGTGCTGCTCCTGACGCAATGAAAATAGGTGACCGTTACCTGGTAGTTTATGGTGCAACCGGTGGTGGTCTCGGAGGCGGACACAACGGACGAATTCTGACCATGTGGAACAAAACACTCGATCCAAATTCTCCCGATTTTGAATATTCTGAACCTATTGAAGTGGTGCGATCGGAAGGTATGGAGGATTGTGATGCCATTGATCCGGGACTGTTACTCGATCCAACTACAGGGCGCTTATGGTGTTCGTACGGTACTTATTTTGGGTTTATTCGCCTTATCGAGCTCGATCCCAAAACAGGGAAACGCGTTGAAGGTAATGAACAAATTGATATTGCTATCGACTGCGAAGCCACAACAATGATGTACCGTAACGGATGGTATTATCTGTTGGGCACACACGGAACCTGTTGCGATGGTGCTAATTCTACTTACAATATCGTAGTTGGTCGTTCAAAAGAAGTTACCGGCCCGTATGTTGATAATATGGGAAGAGAAATGCTTAAAGGCGGTGGAAAAATGGTTATTGCTGCCGGCGGAAGAGTTACCGGTCCCGGGCATTTCGGATTAATAACTATTGATGAAGGCGTTCAAAAAATGTCATGCCATTTTGAAGCTGATTTAGATCGTAGTGGCCGCAGTGTACTTGGCATTCGTCCGTTACTTTGGAAAAATGACTGGCCGGTTGCAGGTGATCCGTTTAAAGAAGGAACTTACGAAATTGAATCGGAAAGAAGAGGATATGCTTTGGAACTGGTGGTTGATTTTGTGCGTATGCCACGTGGAACACACCGGTTTTGGGAAGATGCAGACAAACCGGTTGAACCTATTCCTTCACAAACTTTAGAAGATGTAATCGACACCTGGCCAAAAGGAGACATTGGTGTAAGAATTGGTGATTACATGTTCCGTCCGCACCAACGATGGACGATAACTGCAGTGCCTGAAGCCGGTGGATATTTGGGTGGGCCTTACTATAAAATCGTTATTGAAGGAACAGAACGCGCCCTGGCAGCAACAGCAGATGCTGAAGTAATTGCAGTGCCGGAATTTACAGGTGCTGACGAGCAATTGTGGAGAATAGAACAATTGATTGACGGAACGTTCAGAATAATGCCTAAGGTGGTTCCAAATTCAAATAAGAAGCTGGCGTTGGTATCCTCAGGTGACAGTACGCCTACGCTTGCTGAATTTGATTTTAACAGTGACAATTCTAAATGGAATTTTAGAGATCACTAGAGTAAGGTTAAAAATATTTTTGCGGAAGGCGCTTGTTTATTCAACTTGCGCCTTTCTTTTTGCTTAAAATGCAGGTCGGTGTTTATCATCCGGTTCCAGTAATCCCAGGTAACTTCTGAATCGGGAAGGAGCGATCTGATAGTTTTCCACGGCCTCTTTAACGGCACAACCGGGTTCGTGGGTGTGCGAGCAATTGTTGTACTGGCAATGCTCCGAAAATTTGAATATCTCAACAAAATAATGCGAAATCTCCCACGGTTCCATTTCCAAAACACCAAAGGCTTTAATTCCCGGCGTATCGATAATATACCCGCCAAAATTCAACTTAAACAGTTGAGAATAGGTAGTGGTATGTTTTCCGGTTTTGTGTGAGTCGGAAATCTCCATGGTCCTCAGATTCAAACCCGGCTGAATAAGATTAATTAGTGTCGATTTTCCAACACCGCTATGGCCGTTAATTACGTTGGTTTTGTCTTTTAAAGCTTCTTTAAACTCTTCGATACCGGTTCCTTCTTTAGCCGATGTTTTGAGGCATTTATAGCCGATATTACGGTAGATCTGCATCAACAGGTCCATCTCTTCGGTTTCGTCTTCATTGTAGCGGTCTGCTTTGTTAAAAACAATCATAACCGGAATACGGTACGCCTCGGCCGAAGCCAGGTAACGGTCGATAAAAGTGGTTGTGGTAACCGGGTATTGCATGGTTACTACCAAAACGGCCTGGTCGATGTTGGCAGCAATAATATGTGCCTGTTTCGAAAGATTGATAGAACGGCGAATAATGTAATTTTTGCGTTCGTTGATCTTGGTAATCAAACCAACTTGTGCCACATTTTCGTCGGCAGACACGTTTTGGAGCGTAAATCCCACACGATCGCCCACGGCAACGGGGTTTGTGTTCCGAATTCCTTTAATGCGAAATTTGCCCTTTATTTTGCATTCGTAGGTATTTCCGTTTTCATCCTCCACGGTATACCAGCTGCCGGTCGATTTTATTACTAATCCTTCTTTCAAGCTCTTTAATTTTCTGCAAAGGTAGTTTTTCTGCTGTTTATCAGGAAATTTCCCGAAACACCAGATGATTTTTCACGTGGAACAATGGTGGAACAACAAATGAAATGAAGATTATGTGTTTAGTATGGTTACTTATGAATATCGAATGATGATTAACGAATTAAGATTTTAGAAGTAAAGCTAGTAGAACCACTCCCATCTGAAATCAAAATTCGTTAATCAAAATTCATCATTCTTTTATTCCCAATCCAAAATGATCTTTCCGCAGTCGCCTGATTCCATAATTTCAAAGGCTTCCTGGTAATCGTCGGCTTTAAAACGGTGGGTAATAACGGGCGAAATATCGAGGCCGGTGGTCAGCATCATTTCCATGTGGTACCAGGTTTCGTACATTTCGCGGCCATAAATTCCTTTTAGCGTTAATCCTTTAAAAATGAGCTTGCTCCAGTTAATTTGAGTACGTTCGGGCAGCAAACCAAGCAAACTTATCTTTCCGCCATTGTACATGTGGTTTACCATGTCGTTAAAGGCTACCGGCGAACCCGAGCATTCCAAACCAATATCAAAACCACTAACCATATGATGTACTTTCATGGCTTCTTTAATGCTTTCTTTGGTAGGATCGATAACACGTGTAGCACCCATTTTTCGGGCCAGATCGCGGCGGTATTTACTTAAATCGGTACCAATAATATTGCGTGCTCCGGCAAATTTACAAATGGCTGCTGCCATAGCGCCAATCGGCCCGCCAATGCCGGTAATTAATACATCTTCGCCCAGTAAAGGAAACGACAGAGCCGTGTGAGTGGCGTTCCCCAGTGGATCCATAATAGCCATCATTTCATCCGAAATTCGCTGATCGATGTGCAGAACGTTCTTTGCCGGAACAGAAATATATTCCGCAAAACCACCGTCGCGATTTACGCCAATTCCAATGGTATTGTCGCAAATGTGCTGGCGGCCGCGCCTGCAGTTTCGGCAAAATCCACACGAAATATGACCTTCAACGGTAACACGTTCACCCACTTTTACGCGGTCTACCTCCGAGCCCACTTCAACAACGGTTCCCATGTATTCGTGCCCAATGGTTACAGGTGTTTTAATGGTTTGTTGCGCCCATTCGTCCCATTTATAAATGTGCAAATCGGTGCCGCAAATGGCTGATTTTTGTACTTTCAGAAGAATATCGTTGGGTCTGACTGTGGGCATCGGAACATCTTCCATCCAAATGCCTTTTTCAGGTTTACTTTTTACAATTGCTTTCATTCGTTAGTATTTATATTTTTCGGCAACTCATGTAACTCGCTATAATCACAAGGTTTATCAGAAAAAGTTGTAGAAGCTCGTTTCATTTACATATAACTTGTTAGATGTTATCAGGTGCAAGTTAAAACAAAAATATGGCTGAAAATCTAAGGAAAGTCAGTTTTGAAAATTCTTCAATCAGGCGATATTTGAAGGTGCTAACTGTTTGTTAGATATGAATTTAACGGGGTACCACGAGGCAATAAATCCGATAATTAAAACTGCGGCGAATGCTAAAATGATGTCGGTAAAAATGATATGAACCGGGTAGGCCGAAATAACAAAGGAACCACCGGCACCCGGCAATTTTATAAGGCCAAAAGTATTTTGTAACCAGCACACAAAAACACCCAAAATGGTACCTAAAACACCACCTGCCAGCGAAATTAACCAGCCTTCGTATAGAAAAATCCGGTTAATTTGTTCTGTGGGAAGTCCCATGCTACCCAAAATAGCAATATCCTCTTTTTTATCGATATAAAGCATGGTCAGGTTGCCGATCATATTCCCCGAGGCCAGCAGCAAAATAAAAACAAGGATAAAGTAAACCGCCCATTTTTCCGATTTCATGGTTTTAAAAACCAGATCGTGTTGCTGTTCTTTGTTTTTCACGTGGAACCCGGCACCCACAATTTCTTCCAGTTTTTCCTGAAGAGCGTCAACATCAGCCCCATCAGCAATAGCTAGTTCAATGGCGGAAATGTCGTCTTCACTGTCAAAAAGCTCGGTGGCAAACGCCTTTGATACCAGCATGTATTTGGCATCCACATCTTCGAGTACAGCAAACACCGCGGACGGAAACAGATAACCGTGATTAAAAGCCCGTGATGGATTCAGCGATACCTGTTTTCCCTTTTTAGGCACATAAACATGCAGCGGATCGAGAAAGGAAACGCCAACACCAAGATTATTGGCAATTCCGCGCCCCACAACGGCGTAATCTATCCCGTCTTTTTTGAGGTAATATTCGCCTTCAATCAACAGCTTATCGATATTGGTATAATCCGGATAATTATCAGGAACACCTTTAATTGTTGCCGCAAACTGGCGTTTTCCATAACGTAGCAAGGCAACTTCTTCAACCACTTCGGCATACGAAACTACATCGGGTAAGGCTTTTATCTGCTCAATATCAATAGTATTGGGATCAAACATTTTCCCTTCAACCGACGAAATTTTAATATCAGGATCGAAGTCGCTGTAAAACACTCCAATCAGATCGGTAAACCCATTTAAAACCGAAACAATGATGATAATCGCCATGGTACCTACCACGATTCCGGCCATAGAAATCCACGATATTATGTTAATAATATTCTGTTTCTTTTTCGAGAACAGATAACGTTTTGCTATGAAAAATGGTAAGTTCAAACGCCGGTGTTTTGTTTGAGAACGAAAAGTTTCGGAAACTATTTTTTCAGCAGGCTATCAATATTGTCGATATAATCGAGGCTGTCGTCAATGTAAAATTCCAAATCAGGAATAACACGCAGGCTTTTTCCTGTTTTCCGGCCCAGTTCGCCACGCAGTTGTTTGCCCGAAAGCTTAATTTCTTCCAGAATTTCGTTGGCAAATTCCGAGGGAAAAATACTGAGGTGAATGCGCGCAATGGATAGATCTTTTGTTATGCGCACCCCGGTAACGCTGAGCAATTTTCCCGGAAAACGTTCTTTGTTTACTTTTAATAGGATTTCGGCCATTTCGCGTTGAATGAGCCTCGAGATTTTATTCTGTCTTGTGCTGTATTGTTCCATTGTTTCTGATTATAAGCCACAAAATTACGCAAAAACCTTGGAATAGAAGCAGAAATCAGTTAAACAGCGATTGTTTAAAAGCATTTCGCAGGCTTTCGTTGGGTTTAATGATGTTGTAGTTTTCCCAGAATTTTTCGTCGTAGGCCCCTAATAATTCAACAAAAATATCGCTACGGCTAAAACGTTCGTCTTTGTTGAAACGCTTTAAATCGGTGGGTTGAATATTGGTGATTAACAGGTCGGAGACGCTGTGAAACTCGGAGTTTATGCGGTCTCTTTTGCTTCGGACTTTAAATTTAACCGATGCTTTTGCCGAAGCCAGATGCCATTTTCCCTGGTATTGACGGTAATTTACCTGGTAATTTACATAGGTTGGCCGCGCTTTTACTTTTCGCGGTTTCTTTTTAATCATAACCTCTTCGGCCTTTTTTAATCCCGCTTTATCTAGGTGGTAATTAGCATGTACAAGGGCAAATGTTTCACGGTGAACATACATTTCGCCTTCAAAAGGCGGGTAAAATTCGTCGGATTGAGCTTGAAATTTTACCACATAAACCGGTTGGTTTTCATACCATACAACATCGCTGATCTGATATTCATAAACACGTTCGTATTCAGGATCAATAAATGTTTCAACGGTTTTTACGGCATCCAGTTCGGTAATGGTAAAGGGGCCGCCCATCAGTTTAAAATTCAGCCACTTAAAAGGTTGAACTTCTCGACTTTTTCGCCCTTTTAACAAACGCACCAAATCTCCGCGAGTGGTGCCAATATAAGGTGCTTTTAGTACTTCCATTACTGCTTCCGAAACACTTATATAATTTTTATCCTGTTTAACAGTTTCACGATAAAAGGCTGTCATTAGTTTGCTTGATGGTGTATAATTCTTTTCGTAATTGGCCCGCATATTCTTCAATAATTTTTCGGGTGTGATTGCAGTAACTTTTATCTCCTTAATCTGTATTGAAGCGGGTTCCAGGATAAAAAGATCTTCGTCGAGTAATTGATTGGCCGGCAATAACTTTTGCTCGTACCCCATGCACGAAATTACAATGGTATCAGCGATATACGATGGATGAACTTTCAACAGAAATTCGCCATCGGAATTGCTGATGGTACCAATTGGTTTATCTAAAATAGAAACCGATGCAAAAGGAACGGGCCGCCCTTTGCGGCTTTCGATTAATTTACCCGACAGGAAAAAATACTTAACAGGAACCGAATCCGGTGCTGCCGAAAACTCATTATCTTCCGATTTTCGGGTAATAATTACCTGGTTTTGCAACTCGCTAAAACGATATTGAGAGGTATCGAGCAAAGTATTCAGAACGGTGTACAGCGACTTATCCTGGGTCGAAATACTTACTTTTTGGGCGGCATTAAAAATAGTGGCATCGTACGAAAAAAATACGTTAGCCTGCCAACTGATCTGTTCAAAAACAAAATCGAGCGGCTGATTGGTTTGATTGATACTTATGCGGCGCTCGAAAATAGAGCCATCCTGTTGCTGGCCTTTTGTAGTAAAAGATAGCAACAGGATGGTTACAAATATGATCAGTTGTTTTACTTGTTTCATTAAAACATCTTTTTCAGCTCAAAAGAAGTTTTAAACTCTTCGCCGTTGCGTAATACGGTGAGTTTAATTTTTTTGTCTTCGCGGCTTTGAAGCAGCAGGTTAATATCGTTTAACTCCAGCGACTGATGATTACTGCTGTTAATACGAATAATTTGGTCGTTTTCCTGTAACCCAGCAATGTGTGCCGGCGAATTTTCGCGTATATCGGCAATGGTGAAAATGGGCAGACCGGGCATCGGATTGGTAACTTCCATTCCACTCATATTGTAATTAAAGTCTTCTTTAATTTTATGATTCGGTCGTAGTGTTAGACGGCTATTCCTGTAGTCGATTGTAACATAAAAGCGCCTTAAAATTTCTGCTCCAATGGTTCCGTTTCTGCCGTTCACCGAAATCAGGCTATCGATATTTTTTGAGTTCGGAAAGGCTACAATTGGTTTTGTAAGCAGTAGCGGTCCAACCCAAATGGCATCGATGCGTCCTTTTGTTCCGTACAGATCGCCATTTAAACCACGGCCCAAAAATGTTTCAATGTGTTTTTGCGGCAAATTGATTCGCTCGTCTGAACTTTCTGATAACCAAAGCGCATCGCTGGCACCGGTGTCAACCAATAGTTTTACCGGAACTTCTTTCATTTCGTCGGTTACAATTGTGGTGCGCACGAAGGGCTTGTTTCCGTCAAAATGTAAGGGCATAATAATGTCTTTGTTGCGGTCGCGGTACTTGTAATATTCAGGTTTGTACAATGTTAGTTTTTCATTCAGGTAATCAACTTTTACAATGTAATCTTTAAACAGGTTAAAGCCGATTAATCCGTGAACCGGAATACCCAGCATGTGCGATATCTGGAAATTCTCGTCGATAATCATTTGTACTTCCTGGTTACGCGCTGTTAATCCGTCGATATGCATAACGTTATTCCCCGAGCGATAAGCTGTTAACGATTCTCCTTCGCCAAGTCCTTTTACCTTAACCGGCATCATATAGTTCAAATTCAGTTTATTAATAAACGGAAGCTCGGTAATAATCGGGTAGCGAACACCGGTGTCGAGAATAAAATTCAGCGTATCAGAATCGTTAATATTTACCGGAATGATAATTAAGTTACTTGCTGATTTAAATTTTATGGTGATTTGTTTATCGCGCGGATTATCGAACAGAAAACCACGGTTGGTACTGGCAAATTGTTGTGTGGTATTTTCGTATTCCATACTTTCGTCGATAGGAACGTAATCGCGCACTACCAGCAGGTTGTCTTCAATTTCAAAAAGAAGATAAAAGTCTTTCATCAGCTTGTCGAGCACATATTTTAGGGGCTTATTTGATACATTTAAGCTGATTTTTTTGTCTGCAACGATATCTGCGTTGTACGAGTAGTCGATATCCAGATACTTGCAAATCTTCTCAATTACATCTGAAAGTGGCTCGTCTTCAGCGTAGATACTGATGTTTTGATCGAGCGCCTGGCTCTTTGTATCCTGGGCAAAACTGGTGTTAGGTACCACTAACAATGCCAGCAAGGCCATTAGAACAATAATTTTTATTTTATTCCATTTTATTGGTTTCATGACTTTAAAGCTTTACTGATTGTTTGTACGGCTCATTAAAGTGTAATGTTTGCCTTCAACCGATAAATCCAGATCAAATGTGAGCCGAATTACATTTAACACGAAATCAACCGGTTTCTGATCGAAATGACCTTCGTATAAGAGGTCGTTTAGCTCCGGTTCCATCACGTCGATGTTAATGTGGTAAGCTTTTTCAAGACATTCAACCACTTCGTGTAACGGAACAGTGTTGAAAATGAGGTCGTGTGTTTTCCAGGCCAGGAAATTCGGATCGCTGTTTACTGTTTTCATCAATTCGCGGTTTGATAAATGCAGCGTTCCTTTTTCGCCGGGAGACAAAAATACCTCGCGGCTTTCCATTTCAGGATTGTCGTTTTTACTGATTACCTGAACTTTACCTGTTTCAACAATAACCTCAACAGTTTCTGCGTCCGGGTATGCACTAACGTTAAAAGAGGTACCTAAAACTTTAACCTGTGCATTGCCGGCGTTAATTACAAACGGTTTTTCGGGATTACGCTGAACATCGAAAAATGCTTCGCCAATGATGGTAACTTCGCGGGTGTTGCCTTTAAACTTTTTCGGAAACAGCAGTTTCGAGTCGTTGTTTAAAGTAACCACCGAACCATCGGGTAAAACATATTCGTTCAGCACCTGATCTTTGGCCGAGATCGGCTCGCTGTAATAAGCCTTGTCCGGGTTGCGGAAACCAAGGTAATATGCAACTGAACCCAATAAAAGTGCGATAACAACTATTGCAGCATATTTGTAAAATTGTGCAATAACCTCCTTTCTTGTTTTTTGTAGCTGAATAGATCGAACTTTAGCAGGGCTTATTTGTGTATGTACAGATTTCCAGGCCGTTTCGTTATCGAATTTTTTCGCCTGGTAGTAGGAATCTACTTTGTTGAGCATGTTTTTGTACTGCTCAAACTCCGCCCGGTTTTTATCAGATTGATTAATCCAGGTCTCCACCTCGTCATTTTCCTGCGAACTGGATTCGTTACTCAAATATTTGGTAACCAGTTCCCAATCAAATTTTTCTATGTTCTCCATTTTTCCCATCTCGTTTAAATGACAATACACAACGTTTTTACCCCTAACTATTTTTTGTCCTGCTAACAAAAAAGTAGAAGATGAAGGTGTTATATTTTTTTAATTTGTCTCGTAATGATTTGATTGCCAAGCTCATTTGTGCTTCAACTGTTTTAATTGAAATATTTAATTTTTCGGCAATTTCGCGGTATTTTAATCCTTCTTCGCGGCTCAGTCGGAATATTTCGCGACGTTTTTCAGGCAGTTCTTCAATGCTTTTGGCAATGTCGGCAGCCAGATCAACTTCAATATAATCATTGTTAAAGTTGCTTGTTTCCGATTCAGCTATCACTTTTTGAGCATGTAATAATTTGATATTATTATGTTTAATGTGGTTCAGGCAAAGGTTTTTTACCGAACGGAAGAGGTAGTTTTTTAGCGACGTTTCAACTTTAAGATCGATCCGGCGCTCCCAAAGCTTCACAAAGAATTCCTGAACAATTTCTTCGGCAGCCACCTCGTCGGCAATTATTTTAGTGGCGAAGTTGCACAGGTATCCGTAATAAAGTTTAAACAGCTTTTCAAAAGCCTTTTCGTCGCCCTGCTGAATATTTTCGAATAGATTGTTTTCTTCGAATGAGTTCATGTACAAATAGTTCTTACGGTAGTCGCTAAGGTATGAAAAAGAAATACTTTGCAAAAGATTGAAATTATGTTTAAGAAATTTATATCATTTTGTGCTTTCGATTAAGCTGCTATTTTTGCTGACCTTAATTATCATATAATAAGCATGGAAAAGAGAGCAAAAGTGAAGTTCCCAAAAGCATTTTGGGTGGCTAATGCAGTGGAGCTATTAGAGCGGGCTGCATACTATGGTGTGTTTATCGTTATCACACTTTATTTGTCGCGAATATTAGGATTTAACGATTTTCAGGCGGCAATGTTGGCCGGTTCGTTTTCGGCAGGACTTTACTTCTTGCCTACTTTTGCCGGAGCTGTGGCCGATAAAATTGGCTTTAAAAAATCATTGCTGATCGCTTTTACATTACTTTCTATCGGCTACTTTTCGATGGGTGTGCTACCAACTATGCTCGAATCGTCGGGACTGGTAGAATATACCAAAACAACCCAGTTTAACGGGCTTCGCGAAAGCAATTTAAAATGGATTATCGTTCCGATTATGATCGTAATTATGATTGGAGGATCATTCATCAAATCGTGTATTACCGGAACCGTAGCTCGCGAAACGACCAAAGAAACACGTGCACAGGGCTACTCTATTTTTTATATGATGGTAAATATCGGTGCTTTCTCGGGTAAAACCATTGTAAAACCTTTGCGCGATGCTATGGGTAACGAAGGACTGGTTACGCTTAACTACTTTGCCGGAGGAATTACACTTTTGGCTGTAATATTGGTGGCCCTGTTCTACAAAGCAAGTCGTTCGCATGAAGAATCAAAGAGTTTTTCACAAATATTCGATGCATTGATAAAAGTCCTTTCGAATGCCCGTTTAATAATACTGATTCTCATTATTACCGGTTTTTGGATGGTACAACACCAGTTGTATGCCACCATGCCAAAATATGTATTACGACTGGCTGGCGAAGGTAGTGCCATTTCGTGGTTTGCCAACGTAAACCCACTGGTAGTTTTCCTTACAGTTGGTTTTGTTACACAAATTATGCGCAATAAAACATCGTTGTTTTCAATGACAGTGGGAATGTTTATAATGCCGGTTTCGGCGCTTTGTATGGCCTCGGGGCATTTAATGGGAAGCGATCCTATTTTAGGTCTTCATCCCGTTGCTTTTATGATGATTGTAGGTATTGTTTTCCAGGGTCTGGCAGAAACATTTATTTCGCCACGTTACCTGGAGTATTTTTCGCTGCAGGCACCAAAAGGCGAAGAGGGCCTGTATCTTGGCTTTAGCCATCTGCACTCGTTTCTGTCATCTATCCTTGGTTTTGGACTTTCGGGCTGGTTACTTACCAAATATTGCCCCGATCCGCTACTGTTTGACACACATGCCGAGTGGGAAGCTGCTTCGGTAAATGCACATTATATTTGGTTTTATTTTGTGGGAATAGCTTCTGTATCAGCTGTTTCTTTAATTGTTTATGGAAAAGTGGTAAAATACATCGACAGTAAAAAACAAATTTCAGCATAATATTTTGCTGATTCGGGTGAACTGAATTAGCTTGCATATGATCTTTCTCCAAAAGGAAGTCTACGAGTTAGTCGGATTTGCTGAAAGGCGCTGGACCTGCCTGTCGGCAGACAGGTTCAAAATCCAGTTCTGGCAACGGAGTGCGGGTTCGACCAGAGAGATGAACTAACTTAAAATTTAAGTGTATGTTTACCGTTTATGCCCTATCAAGTGAAAAGAGAAGCTATATCTATGTTGGACTGACAACAAATTTGGAAAAGCGCTTGACAGCGCATAATCGTGGATATGAAAGGACAACCAAGCCTTATAAACCTTTTAAACTGATTTATACGGAAGAATATTCAACGCGGGCAGAGGCCAGGAGCAGAGAAAAACAACTTAAGTCTGGAGTTGGTAAATCCTTTTTAAAATCGATTGAAGAAAAATCTGAATAGTTTTTTAATAATATTTTGCTGATTCGGGTGAAATAATTAGTTTTGCACACCAATTTTCCACAAAGGAAGTTTGCCCGGGTGGCGGAATTGGTAGACGCGCTGGATTCAAAATCCAGTTCTGGCAACGGAGTGCGGGTTCGATTCCCGCCCCGGGTACTTTTGGAAGTTCTG
>NZ_JBFHGM010000086.1:0-17030 GCF_041583095.1 Draconibacterium sp. | reverse complement strand
TTTTCAGTCCGTTGCTCTACCAACTGAGCTATGGCACCTTTCTAAAGTTGGGCTTTAAGTAGCACCCCCTTTATTTTGGTGTTGCAAAAGTATACATTTTTTTAAAATCACAAAGTTCAACACCAAAAAAAGTGAAAAAAAATTGATTTTTTCAGCTCTCGGAATTCGGCGTGAGTTTATGTGGTTGATCTTTTTTTTGTGTTTTTATTTGAAACTGAATTACTTGACCCTCCTGATCCTCCAAGGGGTAACAGTTCTCATCTTTTTGGAAATTTGAGGTAAAATAAATTTCGTAATAATAACGGTTCATTTCCTGTTATCATCAATGTTTTCGATTCTACATAGAATCCTTTCATGCGTTTTGTAAGCCGTATGAGTCTGCAATCCAATACTTTTTATACTTTTGCACGATTAGTTTAAAAGACAATGGTTGATACTGATTATCTGATACATACATTACATAACGGCATTCGAATAATTCATCAGCAAACCGATTCGCCGGTGGGGCATCTGGGGGTTTTAATAAATACCGGATCGCGCGACGAAAACGAGGATGAACATGGCCTTGCGCACTTTATCGAGCACTCGGTTTTTAAGGGCACAAAAAAGCGCAAGTCGTTTCATGTGCTTAGCCGTATCGAGGGCGTTGGCGGCGAGCTGAATGCCTACACCACAAAGGAAGAAACCGTGCTGTATGCTACTTTTTTAAGCGAGCATTACGATCGCACGGCCGAACTGCTGAGCGATATTCTTTTTAACAGCACCTACCCCGAAAAAGAACTCAACCTCGAAAAAGAGGTGGTGGTAGAGGAGATAAATTCGTATTACGATTCACCTTCAGAATTGATCTTCGATGAGTTTGAGGAGCAGGTTTTTGATGGTCATCCCATTGCCCGCAATATTCTGGGCACAAAAGAAAAGCTACGGTCTTTTAATCGCGATATGATTTTCAATTTTATTGCCAATAACTACCATACCGATCAAATGGTGATCAGTTCGGTGGGGAATATTGATTTTACGGCTTTGCTAAAAATGCTGGAGAAGTATTTTGGCGAGGTGGAGCAAAGTTTGCGGCAGTTGAAAAGAGAACAGTTTGTGAATTACCAGCCGCAATCAAAAACGGTAGTAAAAGATACTTTTCAGGCGCACTGCGTGATGGGTAATCTGGCTTTCGATTTTAAAAACCCGAAGCGTATTGCCATGGTTTTGCTGAACAATGTATTGGGCGGACAGGCGCTAAACTCGCGTTTAAACCTGGCCATGCGCGAACGTCGCGGAATGGCTTACAATGTGGAGTCGGCCTACACGGCTTATTCTGATACCGGATTGTTTAACGTGTATTTTGGTACCGACAAAGAAAACCTGAACAAAGCGGTGGCGCTGGTGCATAAAGAGTTTGACTTGCTGCGCGACAAAAAGATGGGAGCCGTTCAGTTAAGTCGTGCAAAAAAGCAGTTGATTGGCCAGATTGCCATTTCAACCGAAAGCCGCGAAGATATGATGCTCACAATCGGGAAAAGTTTTATGCTGTTTGACAAGGTGGATCCTTTGCGTGTGATCTTCAAAAAGATTGAAGCGATTAGTGCTGAGGATATCCAGGAAGTAGCCAACATTATACTGGACAAAAACCAGATGAGTACGTTGATTTATAAATAGAAGGGAATGGACAGGCAGAAGGCAATGCACCAATATATTTTGGATCATATCGATGAGGAAGATCCGATGTTAACCGAACTGGATCGCGAAACCAACCTGAAAGTACTGGGTGCCCGAATGATTTCGGGGCATTTGCAGGGACAGGTGCTCACGATGCTGGCAAAAATGATCCGCCCGAAAACCATTCTCGAGCTGGGAACCTTTACCGGTTATTCGGCTATTTGCCTGGCAAAAGGATTACCTGAAGATGGCAAGCTAATTACTATTGAGGTTGACGATGAGCTGGAGACACTGGCGGCTAAATATTTCGAAAAAGCCGGTGTGGCACATTTAATCGAACAAAAAATAGGGGCTGCTACCGAGCTGATCCCTTTGCTCGATCAATCTTTTGACCTGGTTTTTATTGACGCCGATAAACGCGAGTATGTGCAGTACTATCAGCTGCTAATCGATAAAATGCGACCGGGAACGTATATGATTGCCGACAATACGCTGTGGAGCGGGAAAGTGCTGGATAAACCCCGTTTCGATGATACGCAGACTATTGGTATTCTTGAGTTCAATAAGCTGGTTAAAAACGACGTCCGTGTGGAGAAGGTCATCCTTCCGTTGCGTGATGGTATGACTGTTATTCGTAAAAAGTAACTGCTACTTTTTCTGTAGGCCTACCCATTTTTATTATCCCATCATCTCCTCTGGTTTCTCTCATTATTTGTCCATATTAAACATGAAAATTGCAGCAGACTCTGGTTTTGATGTGGCTTTCGTCTTCATGCCAGACGGGCAGTTCCTTTTGCATTCGATCAAAAGGAACCAAAAATCTTGTCAAAAAAAACCTTTGTGTTTTTTCAATGAAACCAATTAGCCCGACTGACGGATTTTTGACGAGCCCGCACAAAATTTGCCCTCAGGTCCGCCTTCGAGAAAAAGCGTTAAGAAAATAAATGGAGAGAACGTTTAAAAATCAAGTCTGTTTGACGCTCGTTAGCCTGAGACACGAAAAGCTAAAAGGAGAGCCTGTCCCGATCGTAGCATCGGGAAGTTTCTTGATTTTAGTGAAAGGAATTTATTTTTAGCTTTTTATCGTCAGCGGTGGCTTTTTTGAATACTTTTTCAGCTATAGGAAAAAGTATTTCCTTTCCGGAAGAACATTTGTATGACAGTAAATCATAAGTATACGAGTTGCAAATTATGGCACTTTCAGCCCCGTTAGAGAATCCCGGGAATCCTAAATATTTTTAAGACGTTATCGATAAACACGCCTGTTAAAACAAAATTACATAGACGTTTGAAGCAGCATGTTCTTCTTTACTTCTCGTTATTCGTCGTCTGTTGTGCCTTTTTAGCCTGAAATCCCGGTTTCCGTTTTCTGTTCGGATTGTTATTCCTTCGTTTGTTTGGTCTTTTGTTTTTGTCGCCAGCTTCTGAAGCGTTTTGTTTGTTTTGCGGAGTGTTGCTCTTATTCTCGAAATTCCGGCCTCCCTTTTTGTTGGTTCCCCGGTTGTTGCGTCGTTTTTTGTTGCGCGAAGGCTTTTTATCATCGAAACGATCCAGGCTTTCGTCAAGGGTAACTTCCATACTATTTTGCTCTTTTGGCAGAGCACTGAAAGTCTGGACTTCGGGTTTTATACCCCTTTTGTTTTTCTGAATGATATCGCGCACCTGGTTTAGCGACAGGTTAAAGGTAGTTCCCATGCTTCCTGCCAATCCATACCATATCTCTTTCTTCAGGTAATCGGTTTTAAACGGTTTGGCAATTCCCGATGCCAGTTCAAGGTCGAGTAGTTCGCGCGGAAATTCATTTCCTGCCTCAATGTATGCATTCAGCTCGTAAAGCAAACAGCATTTTAGTTTTCCGCAGGCACCGGCCATTTTTTGTGCCGATGGCGACAAACCTTGCTTTAGTGCCGCTTCCGACGAGATACTTGAAAAATCGGTTCGCCAGCTCGAGCAACACAACTCGCGTCCGCATGAGCCAATTCCACCAATCAAACCGGCTTCCTGGCGGGCACCAATTTGTTTCATTTCCACTTTAATGCGAAACTCGCGGGCATACACTTTTATCAGTTCCCTGAAATCTACACGTCCTTCGGCCAGGTAGTAAAAAATTGCTTTTTTGTTGTCGCCTCTGAATTCAACATCGCCAATTTTCATGTCCAGCCCAAGTTCCTGTGCTGCCTGGCGTGCCCGTATCATGGTGGCTTTTTCGCGGCTGCGTGCTTCATTCAATTTCTGAATATCGGCATCCGAAGCTTTGCGGTAAACCACATTCAGGTTATACCGCGACGGGTTTTTTATCCGCAGCTTAAACTGTTTTTCGGCCAGGTAACCGGTTAGGGTTACTTCGCCAACGTCGTGCCCCGGCGAGGAGGCAACAACTATACGGTCTCCACGTTTTAGCGGAAGATTTTCAACATTTTTATAGTATTCTTTGCGGGTTGACTTAAACTTAACTTCAACAATATCTGATTTATCGGTGGTGTCTGGCAAATCACTCAGCCAGTCGTATCCTTGTGTTATGCTACTTGTTGAATTATTGAACGAACATCCATTACAACTCATATAATCCTCTCTGCTTTCTGTCTGATGCGTGGCTTGCGCATTTATTGCACTGAGCTTCACGCCCATCCTGTAAATAATTCAATGCAAAGATTGGAAAAAAGAATTGATTTTTCTAATCTGGAACAAGTCTAAATTAAAATATTGTATTTTATTCATGCCGGAAATGAGCTTTTTTGTTCCTTTATTGAAAAATTAATAAGGCAGAAAACATTCATGAATCTCTTAAGGCGGCTTTTAGTTGTAGTATTTGTGGCCCTCGCATTCGATGGGCTGGCTTTTCAACTTGCAGAAAGGGCAACAGTTAGTATCATTACCTGCAGCCCGGGAAACGAAATGTATTCAGTTTACGGTCATTCGGCCATTCGGGTAAAAGATCAGCAGCTGAATTACGATGTGGTTTTTAACTACGGCATTTTCGATTTTAGCAGCCCCAATTTTCTGTATCGTTTTTGTGCCGGGCAAACCGATTACCTGCTTGGCGCTTATCGTTTTGAGACCTTTTTGAATGAATACAGACACGATAAACGCAGTGTTTTTGAACAGGAACTCAACCTTACAGCACAGGAAAAACAAGCAGTTGTTGATTTTTTGGTGTGGAATGCCCAGCCCGAAAACCGGGTGTACCGCTATAATTTTTTCTTCGATAACTGTGCTACGCGGGTACGCGATGTAATTGCCGATAACGTAAATGGAGGCATAACTTACACCGACAGTGCCAGCCATAAAACCCTGCGTACGCTGATAAAAGATTATCACCACAAAATACGGTGGCTGAATTTTGGTATCGATTTTTTGGTTGCCGCTGAATCAGACCGTGAGGCAACACTCGAAGAAGAAATGTTTTTGCCCGACTATGTAATGCAGCATTTTGCAATGGCAAAAAGAAATGATAACGGGCAGTATATTGCTCAAGCCGTGAAAGTGCTCTATCAGGCACCTGAACAAACTCGGCTACTGACATGGCTTTGGGGGCCGCTGGTGGTATTTTCGTTGTTGTTGTTGGTGGTAGCCTGTTTCACCTGGAAACAGTTTAAGAACGAAAAAATGAAGCCCGCGCTTGATATTGTGCTTTACGGTATAAACGGATTGGGTGGTTTATTGCTTACCTGGTTTACCATTTATTCCGAACATCCGGCAATGAGCCCGAATTACAACCTCATTTGGTTGGTGCCGCTGAGTCTGCCATTTGCAATTGTCTACTTACGAAAAAGGTGGCGTCAGGCAGTGCGTTATTATCACCTTGTTTTTGCGGTGTGGATAATTATATTTTTTGTTTCATCGCCCTTTATTCCGCAGAAATTTCATCCGGTATTTTTTATTATGGCAGCCACATTTTTTATCCGCGCATTGGCGCACTCGCTGCTAATTCTGAAGTCTTTAAAAGCCGATCGCAAATAATCCGGGCTGACTATCAGAAAACGATTTTGTGAAAAACTATCCTTTGCACCGTCTTTTAAGGCGGTGATATTGGGTTGGTTAGTCCAGCTAGATTTTTCAGGATTTTTGTAGAATAAAATTTACAAAAATCCTGAAAAATCATAATCACTATATCTGCTTCGTTACACCGCTCTAAAGAACGGTGCAAAAAATAGTTTTCTAAACTTGCATTAAATCCTGCAACTTCATTTGATGTTAATCATGTAATCTGATTTCTTGTTTAGGAAGTACTTTTACTCCCGACGCTGCGGTCGGGATTTGGCTTTGGCCGATTTTCAATTCGATTAGCATAGCTGCACTCAACTTTTGCCTTTTAACTTTTGCCTTGGTGCACCCCGTGAATTGTTGAAAAGTTTGGATGAACAAATTTGTCATGGATTTCTTCCATGCTTTGAAACAATTATCTTTGCTCAACGATGGCAAAAAATGATAAGAAATATGTAGAAACTCCGCTGATGAAGCAATATTATGCAATCAAGGATAAACATCCTGATGCGGTGTTGCTTTTTCGGGTGGGCGATTTTTATGAAACATTTGGAGAGGATGCCATAAAAGCGGCAGAAATTCTGGGGATTACATTAACGCGCCGGGCAAATGGTTCGGCCAGTTATGTGGAGTTGGCAGGTTTTCCGCACCATGCGCTAGATACCTATTTACCCAAACTGGTACGGGCCGGGCAGCGGGTGGCGATTTGCGAGCAGCTGGAAGATCCGAAAATGACGAAGAAGATCGTGAAACGCGGTATTACCGAACTGGTAACTCCGGGAGTTTCCATCAATGATAATATTCTTGAGAACCGCGAAAATAACTTCCTCGCATCAGTACATTTCGATAAAAAGCGGGCAGGTATCGCCTTTCTTGATATATCAACCGGTGAGTTTCTGGCGGCCGAAGGAAGTTTTGAATACATCGACAAATTATTGAATTCGTTTCAGCCTAAAGAAGTGTTGTTTCAACGCGGAAGAGGGAAGGAGTTCAACGATCTGTTCGGGACAAAATTTTACACCTTCAACCTGGAAGACTGGGTGTATACCGATGATGCGGCAAACGACCGACTGAAGCGGCATTTCGAAACCACTTCGTTAAAAGGATTTGGTGTGCACAGCATGCAGTTGGGCATTATTGCTGCCGGAGCGATTTTGCATTACCTCGATATTACTCAACACCAGAAGCTAAGTCATATCTCGGGATTGAGCCGGATTGAGGAAGAGCACTTCGTATGGCTCGACCGTTTTACCATTCGTAACCTCGAGTTGTTTGCACCGCTTCACGAAAGTGGTAAAGCGCTCATCAACGTTATCGATAAGACCATCACGCCAATGGGATCGCGCCTGCTGAAACGCTGGATGGCGTTGCCTTTAAAAGATATCGATCCGATAAACGAGCGGCTGGAAGTGGTGGAGCTTTTCCTGAAAGATCCGGAGACCAAAGAAAACCTGGAAGAACACCTTCGCCAGATGGGCGATTTGGAACGACTCATCTCAAAAGTTGCAGTAGGTCGCATCAACCCGCGCGAAGTAGTGCAGGTGAAAAATGCGCTGGCGGCAATTGTACCGATAAAAGCTGCGTGTGCCGGTGTTGAGAATCCGGCTTTAAATCGATTTGCCGAGCAGTTAAATCCTTGTGATTTGATCAGAGCACGTATTGAAACACAAATTGTTGCCGATCCGCCAACAGCCGTCAATAAAGGGAAAGTGATTGCCGAAGGTGTATCGGAGGAGTTGGATGATTTACGAAAGATCGCTTACTCGGGAAAAGATTACCTGGCGCAAATTCAAAAACGCGAAAGCGAGAAACACGGAATTCCATCGCTAAAGATCAGCTTTAACAATGTTTTTGGTTACTACATCGAGGTGCGGAATACACACAAAGACAAAGTGCCCACCGATTGGATTCGTAAACAAACGCTGGTAAGTGCCGAGCGATATATTACAGAGGAGCTGAAAGAATACGAGCAAAAAATACTTGGTGCTGAGGAGAAAATTCAGGCGCTGGAAGGTAAATTGTTTGGTGAGCTGATTTTTGAGCTGTCGGAATACATATCGGCTATACAGTTAAACTCGCATATCCTGGCGCAAATCGATTGTCTTTTGTCGTACGCCACGTGTGCAACAGCTTATAAATATTTCCGCCCGGAGGTGAATGAGGCCACTTCAATTGAGATCAAAGAGGGGCGACATCCGGTTATCGAACACCAGTTGCCAATTGGTGAGTCGTACATTGCAAACGACGTAAAACTCGATCAGGAAGATCAGCAGATCATCATCATCACCGGGCCAAACATGGCCGGTAAATCGGCCCTGTTACGTCAAACAGCATTGATTGTACTGATGGCGCAAATGGGGTCGTTCGTTCCTGCTGAAGTAGCGAAAATCGGTTTTGTGGATAAAATTTTCACCCGCGTTGGAGCCTCGGATAATATTTCGCTGGGCGAGTCAACTTTTATGGTGGAAATGAATGAAGCGGCCAGCATTCTGAATAATGTTTCCGATCGCAGCCTTATTCTTTTCGATGAGCTGGGGCGCGGTACATCAACTTATGATGGTATTTCCATTGCCTGGTCGATTGTGGAGCACCTGCACGAACATGCCTTTACCAAAGCAAAAACGCTGTTTGCTACCCACTATCACGAGCTCAATGAAATGGAAGGCGCATTCCCGAGGGTAAAAAACTTTAACGTTTCCATAAAAGAGGTGGGCAACAAAGTTATCTTCTTACGAAAGCTGGTGCGAGGCGGAAGTAATCACAGTTTTGGTATCCATGTGGCGGGCATGGCCGGAATGCCAAAATCGGTAATTCAGCGTGCCGAACAGATATTATTGAAACTGGAAGGCGGAAAAGAAAAGGAAAGTTTAAGTAAACCTTTAGTGGAGATTGGCGAAAAACGCGAGGGGATGCAGTTGAGCTTTTTTCAATTGGATGATCCTGTGCTAAAGCAGATTAGAGATGAGATAGCCGGGCTTGATGTGAATAATCTTACGCCAATAGAAGCCCTGAACAAGCTAAATGAGATAAAGAAATTGACAGGAATTTCTTAATGCACTTCAATAATTTTTGCCAGATAAAAAAATAGCAATATATTTGCATCGCTTTTGAAAAAGCAAGTTCATTAAAATATGCGAGAATAGCTCAGTTGGTAGAGCACGACCTTGCCAAGGTCGGGGTCGCGGGTTCGAGTCCCGTTTCTCGCTCATTCACGATAATGCAAAGGATGCCCGGGTGGTGGAATGGTAGACACGTTGGACTTAAAATCCAATGATCATTATGATCGTGGGGGTTCAAGTCCCCCCCCGGGTACCAAATTGCGAGAATAGCTCAGTTGGTAGAGCACGACCTTGCCAAGGTCGGGGTCGCGGGTTCGAGTCCCGTTTCTCGCTCTTTAAAAGGCTTCACAATTTGTGAGGCCTTTTTTTATTGCCCTTAAACTGAGAACTTGCTTTTATGAGCTATTTTGTTTACATCCTATATTCTCCTAGTGCTGATGTCTATTATAAAGGGCAAACTTCAGATATTTCGGAACGGCTCAAACGTCATAATTCAGGGAGAGAAAAAGCAACTAAAGACGGAATTCCCTGGGAATTAGTTTGGGCGACCAATAAATCAACAAGAGGGGAAGCTTTAAAATTAGAACGGAAGCTGAAAAATTTATCAAGAGAAAGAACTACTCAGTTTATTCAAAAATATAAGGTCGGGGTCGCGGGCCCTGACGATTCCCGAGGAATGTCCGGATGCTGACCTAAAGCGTCAGCATTCGAGTCCCTCCTGTCCTGACAATATCGTCAGGATTTCTCGCTCTTAAAAGGCTTCACAATTTGTGAGGCCTTTTTTTATGCCTAATATTTTGCATTTGGTTGGCTGCCTGGCTTTTCGCTTTACCGGTTTTGTCAAGCTTGGTTTTTGTAATTGGTACGTGGGCTCCCGTTGTCGCCTTCGTCCAATAACAAAAACTTGTCGCTTATCTGCAACAGGGTGTCGCTGCAATCCCTGCCAATGAGGCCTGTGGTTATAAGTTTTTGCACCATGCTATAGCTTGGTGGCACTTTAATAAGGAAAAGGAATGGCTTTAGCCTTTAATCTAATACTTAAAGGCTAAAGCCACGGTGCAAAATACTGTATTTCGAATTTTAAGGACTAAAGTCCGAAGTCGGGAATTATGCTTAACCCCGGCATTAATGCCGGGGTTAGTCAACTAAAAAACAAGCTGGACTTTAGTCCTTAATGAATAACTTCCCTTTTTTCTCGCCTCCCAATTTGTTAGGCCTTTCACTTTCCCAACATTATTACTATTTTCACCACAAACCAATTAAACTATACCATGCAAAAACAAATTCATCTATCAATTTGGGTACTGTTTTTAAGTACTGTACTATTTTCATGTCAACCGGTGCAGCAAAAAGAAGAACCTCAGGCTGACGCAACACAATTTATTACCATCAAAGGGCCTGATTTGATCGCACCCAACGGTGAAAAATTCTTTATCCAGGGAATAAACCTTGGCAACTGGCTGAATCCGGAAGGTTACATGTTCAAGTTCCAAAAAACAAGTTCGGCACGGCTTATCGATGAGATGTTTCGTGAAGCAGTGGGACCCGATTTTACCAACCATTTCTGGAAACAATTCAAGGATAATTACATCACCCGCGAAGATATCCGTTACATAAAAAGTACGGGCGTGAATTCCATTCGTTTGCCGTTTCATTATAAACTGTTTACCGATGAAGATTACATGGGGCTTTATTCCAACCAGGATGGTTTTGCGTGCATCGACAGTTTGGTGGAGTGGTGCCGCGAATCGGAGCTGTACATTATTCTGGATATGCACGATGCGCCCGGAGGGCAAACCGGGGCGAATATCGATGATAGTTACGGTTACCCGTGGTTAATGGTAAGCGAAGAAAGTCAGGAGTTGTTTGTGGAGATCTGGCGAAAAATAGCCGATCGGTATAAAAACGAACCGATGATTTTAGGTTACGATCTGTTGAACGAACCCATAGCCACCTATTTCCCTGAAGATGAGGCGATGCTGAATAAACAACTGGAGCCTTTGTATGTGGAAGCGGTTAAGTCCATTCGCGAGGTGGATACTAACCACATTGTTTTGCTGGGTGGTGCCCAGTGGAATGGCAACTTTAAAGTATTTACCGACTCGAAATTCGACGATAAGATAATGTACACCTGTCACCGCTACTGGTGCGATACCTTGCAGGCAAATATTCAGGATTTTGTTGATTTTCGCGACTCTGTGAATCTACCCATCTATATGGGCGAAACCGGAGAGAATACTGATGAGTGGATTGCTGCCTGGACCCGCCTGATGATCAGAAACAACATCGGTTATCATTACTGGCCTTACAAAAAAATGGGTAGCCCGCGTTGTATGGTAACTATCCCAACTCCCGAAAACTGGGATGTGATTGTAGATTTTGCCGAAGGACCACGCGATACCTACGAAGCAGTGCGGGCAAATCGCCCAGATCAGGAGCTGGTTAAAAAAGTGATGATGGAATACATCGCGAATCTTAAATTGTCGAAATGTGAAGCAAACGAGGGCTACATTCGGGCGATGGCTATGGAGCCGTAATGATCTTGATTTTCTTTTTAAAAAATACTTTTTAAAAAAATCAAAAAGTCTGACATTTGTTTGAACTTCCCAAATTGAATGACGATATTGGTCGCCCTATCCTGCAGTGCGCAGAAGGAATACTGATACAAAAATGCAAATCCATTAATCATGAATTTCAAAATTAAACTCTTGTTATTGTTTTGTGGGATTTTCTCACTTGCAAAAGTTCAGGCTCAAGATGCGAAGAAGCCCAATATTATACATATTCTTGCAGATGATGTGGGTTTTGACGACCTGAGTTGTTTTGGCTCGAAAGACATTAATACGCCCAACCTGGATAAGCTGGCGGCAGAAGGAATGAAATTTACGGGTTTTTACGCGCCACACGGCACTTGTACGTCTTCGCGAGCAGCCACTTTAACCGGAAGGTATGCGCCAAGGGTAAATAATGGCACTGGTTTGTACGTATTGTTTCCACATTCGAAACACGGCCTGGAAGACGAGCTGGAGGTTTCAATCACCGAATTGCTGAAAGAACAGGGTTACACGACCGGACTATATGGGCAATGGCATTTAGGACACTTACCGCAATATTTGCCTTGTGTTCATGGTTTCGACGAGTTTCTGGGGATTCCTTATCCCAACGATCATGGTCCCGAGCGAATCGGAAATTCGGGATGGCGGCCAAATGGCATCAGCGATCCGGAAATTCCGTTGATCGAGCAGGCACAGATTATAAAGCGCTGCGATAACAATGATCTGGCCGAGTTGCCGGCATTATTCACACGCGAAGCCTGCAAGTTTATTTACAGAGCAACGCAGGAGGAGAAACCGTTCTACCTGCAATATGCGAATATTGAAACGCACACGCCCTGGTTTGTGCCAAAAGGTTTCGAAGGGCAAAGCAAAGCAGCTGCCTATGGCGATGCAGTTGAATACCTAGACCGTTCGGTTGGCATCATTCTCAATACTTTAAAACGACTGAAAATTGAAGACAATACCATAATTGTATTTACTTCGGATAATGGCCCTTTGGTACACCGCGACCAAGAATTGGAAAATTGCTACGGGAAATTTGGTTTCACAGATCCTGACCGCGAGCATATTTTGCGCGAAGGCAAATATCAGGAACGTTATGAAGGTGGAATCCGGGTAGCGTGTATAATGAAATGGCCTGATGTAATTCCTGCAGAGACTGAATGTGATGTGCCGGTAACAGGCATGGATTTGTTTACCACATTTGCAACTATTGCAGGTGCGGAAATTCCAACCGACAGGGTAATCGATGGTAAAAATATTTTGCCCCTGATGAAAAATGAAGCAGGAGCTACTGCACCTCATACAGCAGTGTATGGCTTTACAGCAACAGGAAGGCTGATGAGTGTGAGATACAAAAACTGGAAATTGATTTTGCCGGGAGAACACTGGACCGGTAATTTGGATAAAGCACATTTATATGATGTGGAAAACGACCCGGGTGAGAAGGAAAATGTTGCCGATAAGAATCCCGGTGTAGTGGACACCATTTTAGCAATGGCTGGTGAGGCAACGGACGCTATTGAAAACAATAAACCAATACCGGAATAGGGGTCAATCCTAACGAAAAATTACAGCATAAAAAAAGCGTGCCACCGGCACGCTTTTCTTTTTATTTTACTTTAATGGTTTATTCAAACACATAGCGGATATTCAAACCAAAACCTCCCCAGTGGAGGCTGGTTTCGTCGACCACTTCCAGCGACGGGCGGTAATCAAGCCCAAGGGCGATCGGGATATTCACAAAGCGGTATTCAAGTCCGATTTCAAAGGCAGCCCCCAGGTTAAAATTGGTTTCGCTGTCTTTTACTCCCTCCTTGTACACCGTTTCATCTAAAATTGCCAGGTACGGTCCAACGCCCATATACCAGTTAAATGCTTCGTCGGTTATGGGGCGGTACAGGAAATCCCAAAGCAGGTCGGCTGCAACACCATTGCCAAACGAGAGGTCGGCATGCAGGCGGTTAAATTCACCAGTCGAAAAAATTCCGTCAATAGCAACGCTTCCGGCCGAAACATCGCCAAAACGTACCCCCAGTTCCTGGGCGTTTCCAATAAAAATACCTGTAACAGCTAAGATGGCTGTTAATACAATTGTTTGTAATGTCTTTTTCATTTTAATAAAAGTTGTTTTCTGAATTTTAATTTATTTTCCTAAAATCTTAATCATATCTCCACGTTTCAACACATCGCCCAATTCGCGGTTGTTTAGTAAGGCCATTTCTTCGAATTTATCTTGCGGAACTTTGTAATAAGCGAAAGCATCTTTTAACGAAACCGTTGCACTATTGATAGAAATTACCTTTATCCGGTCGGGTTTGATATTCAGTTTCGAAGCATCGGTAAGTCGCTCAAAGTATTTCATTGTCGACTCAAACGCGGGCTTGTATTGGCTAAAATTCGCATCCAAACAAAGGCCGTGGAAGGTATAAACCATTGCATCTTTTTCGATAAAATACGAGAGGATTTTTACCACCTGCTCTTGTCCTGCATCGTTTTGCGATACCTGGTCCGAAATTGTTGCAACAGCATTCAGGCCGTTCAGTGTCAGGTTGCGTTTGTCTACCAGCGTAAGTTTTAAGTCGGATATCGTTTTTTGTGCAACCGCGTCGGCACCTTTTTCCTGCGATAGTTCAAAAATCATAGCCGCATTTTTGTCTTCAGGAACAATTTGCACCTGAAGCGGAGAATTGATCAGTGTCCAGTTTTTGGGTATCGGGAATTGAAAGGCCAGATCGGGGTGATAAAACATACTGTTCTCAACAAAACCGTGGCGTGGATTTTCCCCATACACAATTCCATCAATCATTTTAAGATATTCGTCGGTGTTTACCGCGTAATTCTGTTGGGGTAATTGAGCTTGCCACTCAGCAGTAGTTTGTTTTACCGCAATATTTCGTTGCCCCGGATCGGGGTGTGTCGACATCCAGGTGGGAACACCGTCGTGGCTGCTTGCCATTTGCATTTTGTTCAACACTTCAAAAAAGTCGGCCATTTTATTGGCATCGTAGCCAATCTTTGATGAGTATTCAACTCCCAGGCGGTCGGCTTCGCGTTCGTTGGCACGGCTAAAACTTAAAAATAGAAGTTGCATTGCGGCCATAGCTTCATTGGCAAACTGTGCCACTTCGGGTACGGCTACCATTCCGGCGGCAAGGGCAACCTGGCTAAGTTGTTGCCGCGTTTGTTGCTGCGCTGTGTGGCGAGCGGTAACGTGTCCCATTTCGTGTCCCAATACGCCCATCAGTTCTGCTTCGTTGTTAAACTGGGCTAAAATTCCGCGGGTTAAATAAATGTATCCGCCCGGCACGGCAAAAGCATTTACCACCGGCGAATCCAACAGCCTGAAATGGTATTGCAGGTTAGGGCGATGCGAAATCTTACCCATTTCTGTTCCCTTTTCGGTAATAAAATTCAGCAATGCTTCATCCTCATATAATCCAAATGTTGAAATTACCGTCGGGTCGTATTGCGTTCCCAGTGCAACTTCCTGCTCTTCCGACATCAACATGAGCTGTCGTTGTCCGGTAACCGGATTAACGGCGCACGATGGGATCAGCAGTAATAACGAAACGGTTAAAAGAATTACCGAAAGTGTTTTGATTGTTTTCATTTTTCCTGAAATTTTGAAGTATGGTTAAGAATTCACATTTAAACGTGTCAAATTGTTATTTATAGCTTGCCTGTATTAGCTTAATTGTTAAATTCGCTTCTATACAAAGATAATATTTACTTCATTTTTTAAAATCACCCGTATGTTAATACGTAAAACTGTACTTGTTTATTTTAGCATCCTGGCGTTTCTTTTTTCGGCCAGTGCGCAGAACGAAGCATTGTCGAAAATTGATATTCCTGATTTAAAAGAATACCTCACATTTATTGCGTCTGATGAATTACAGGGACGCGCATTGGGTACCGAAGTTGATGGCCTTGAAATAACGGCGAACTATCTGGCCGATTATGCAAAAGAAATTGGGCTGAAACCTGCAGTAGATAACTATTTTCAGATAGTTCCAATTTTGCACACCGTACCGGGCACAGATGATTTTATTGAAGTAAAAAATAAAAAGGGGAAGTCGGTTTACCGGTCGGAAGAGCTGGTAAAACTGACCCAGACTTCCGGCATTTTTAGTCTTGAAGAGGAACCCGTTACATTTATTGGTTTTGGTGAAAATATTGAGTCGCTGGATATAAATGACAAGCTTGTAATTGTAGCTCAGGGAAGTGCTGAATCGTTTTCAGGCGAAGAAAAATTTGAGTGGCAAAACCGTGTAGAGAGCACAAAAATAAATGCCATTATGGAAAAACAGCCGAAAGCTTTGCTGGTGATTACCAATCCGAAAGACACGGAAAATAAAACCTTTAAACAATTGCAAGGCTGGATGAGTAGGTCGGGGTACAGCGTAAAAACCAACGACGATATTACCACGCAACCTGCCGTTTTACTGGCCACGTCAAAAGTTGCCGATGCCTTGCTGGGTAAAAAAGGACAATACCTTAAGTACCTTGAAAAGGTGGCTGCCGGATCGGAGGCAGTTACTGAAGTTGCGGAAACACTGAGCCTTAAATCAGGAGCAGAACCTGAATTGCTGGAAGCAAAAAATGTTGTTGCATATGTTGAAGGATCAGATCCGGTTTTAAAGAACGAATATGTTGTATTTATGGCGCACTACGATCATTTGGGAGTTGGAAAAGATGGTGATGTATACAACGGCGCCGACGACAATGGATCGGGAACAGTGGCCATTATGGAAGTGGCCGAAGCTTTTGCCAGCTTAAAAGAAAAACAGAAACGAAGTATTGTTTTTCTGTGGGTAACCTGCGAAGAGAAGGGGCATTTCGGATCAAGTTATTATTGCGATCATCCGCTGTTTCCGCTGGATAAAACCGTGGCTTCCATTAACCTTGATATGGTAGGCCGCGTTTACGATGGCCCACGCGACGATGTTTGGAAAGACTCGCCCAAAAAAGTGAAAGACTTTGATGGATTGTACACCCTTTCGAACGATGTGTGGCCCGAATTGGCTGAAATAAATGCAGCACATTGCGCCGATTTGGGATTGGTTCCCGACACCAGTTTGCCAAAAGAGCGTTTTTTACGTGCCAGCGATCATTACCATTTTCATAAATATGGTGTACCTATCTTAAATTATGCCACCGGTTATCATGCCGATTACCACAAAGTTGGCGATGAGATTGAAAGAATAAACTTTGAAAAAATAAAACGTGTTGCCGATCTTTGCTTTTTGGTAGGTTTTGATTTGGCCAACAAAAAAGACATAGAATTTTAATCATAATATTTCAAACCGAAGAACATGAACACCAAACTTCTTTTCACACTGTTTTGTGTAGCAGTTTCGATAGTGGCTGTTGCTCAAAAAAACGAATTACAAACCATTACCGAGAATGATCTGAGAGCACACCTGGAATTTATTGCCGGCGATAATATGCGTGGTCGCGATTTTTTTACCGAAACGCCGGGCCTTGATCTCGCTGCGGATTACCTGAAAGCTCAATGTGCAAAAATGGGACTGACTCCCGGAGTTGAAGGCTATTTTCAAAATGTTGAATTGCAGGCTGTAACACCTGATCCTGACCAGACGGTATTAAGTTTAAAAGACACCAACGGAAATAAAAGTTACCAAACAAAAGATATTTTTTCTCTGGGAGGGCCTCCAAAAAACGACACCATTTCGGGGGAAGTGGTGTTTGCCGGTTATGGTTGGTACAACGAGGATACAAAATATAACGATACAAAAGACCTGGATTTAAAGGG
>NZ_JBFHGM010000085.1:0-17139 GCF_041583095.1 Draconibacterium sp. | reverse complement strand
TCTTGTGGAAGTGTAACCTCCGGCTGTTCGTGTTTTAAGCAGATGTACAGCTTTTGCAGGCTGTTTAGCTTCATGTACTCGCAGTCGTTGCAGGCGCACGTTGAATCGTTCGATGGTGCCGGAATAAATACCTTATCCGGACAAGCCTTGGTCATCTGGTGCAGAATACCGCTTTCGGTTGCTACAATAAATTTCCTGGCATCGCTGCTTTGTACGTAGTTCAGCAGGGCAGTTGTTGATCCAATATGTTTTGCCAGCAGTAATACCGGTTTTTCGCACTCGGGGTGAGCGATAAATTCGGCATCAGGATGTGCGTCCATCAGGTCGATAATCTTTTCTACCGAATATTGCTCGTGAACCATACAGGCACCGTCCCACAACACCATGCTGCGGCCGGTTATGCTGTTAATGTAATTTCCCAGGTTTTTATCCGGTGCAAAAATCAGCTTCTGATCTGCGGGGAAACTGTCGACAATTTTTTTGGCATTGGCTGATGTACAAACAATGTCGGACATGGTTTTTAACGCCGCCGTAGCATTTACGTAGGTAATTACCTTGTGGTCGGGATATTTGGCTTTGAATTCGGCAAATTTATCAGCCGGTGCCGATTCGGCCAGCGAACAGCTTGCTTTCAGGTCGGGAAGGATCACTTTTTTATTGGGATTGATGATTTTGGCTGTTTCGGCCATAAAATGCACCCCCACAAAAACAATCATCTCGGCATCGGTACTGGCAGCCGCCTGGGCCAGACCAAGGCTGTCGCCAACGTAATCAGCAATGTCCTGAAGTTCGCCCTCAACGTAAAAGTGGCTGAGTATTACCGCGTTCTTTTCCTTTTTCAGGCGTTTAATTTCTTCAACCAACTTAAGGCTCGGGTCAATTGTCTCTTCAATATAACCCTTCTCGTCCAACATTTTATCTATATGAAGCTGTTCCATCTCTTAGTTTCTGAATAAACAGGGCGCAAAAATATAAATTCCTGTAAAAAAAACAGTGATATCGGTTAAATGTTTGGTTTTGAAGCATAAAAAAAGCCGCATAACTGCGGCTTTCTTCATATTGAGTTGGACGAATATTGTCCTTTACTGTGCACTTACGTGGCTGAAATATATACCATATCCAAGCTGATCTTGTCCGTTATAGCTAGTCCTTATACCAATTACCGATAGTGTATCTCCAACTACTATACCTTTGGCATCTAACAAACCTTTTCTGTCGTCGCCGGTTGCACCCCAGCCCGGGTAGCAGCCATATACATATACTTCAGTGGTGCCATCATTCAAATAAAGATTGCCATACGGTGCATAATCAATGTCTGAAATTTGGCCGGTTATCATATAGTATGTATCAGAATCTTCTGGTTTAGCCAGAAACTCAGCAATAGTAACCGGTGTTACGGGAATAACTTCTTCCAATACGGCACCTCCTACCTGTGGATTTCCGTTATAGGCCGAACGTTTTCCAACAATTGTAATAATGTCGCCTTCCTTCAATCCTTTATCCTGGAAATCCTGAATGCCATACACAAATGTTTCGCCGGAGTAATCGCGCAGGTATAAATTGCCGTAGGTAGTATTTGAAATACCGGTAATAACCCCTGATAAACGATATTGGGTATTGCCAACTTCAGCAGCAAGGAATTCGGCAATAGATACCTCTAAAATCGCTCCTTTCTGGCTAAGCATTGTTTGCGAAGTATAGTTTTTCGATCCTTCAGTAGTGCGGAATGTAAGCGTAGTTTCGCGATCTCCACCCTCATTGGCTTCGGCTTTAAATGTTACTACAGAATTCGTTCCTGCAGTTTGGATAGATGAAATGGATAACCATGACTTGGCATCATCAGGAATTTCTACGGATAAACCATCGCCTTTGCAGGTAACGTATGCCACAAAATCGCCACCTTCGATAGGAAGTTGTGCGTTTTCTGTTGAATCAACTTTTACCAGCGATTTATTGATGTTGATAACGGATACATTTACCAACTGAGGAGTTCCTTTGTAAGAACCTTTAGGTCCTTCTATTGTAATTTCATCACCTACCTCAAGTCCCCAGCTTAAGAAGTTTTTCTCTCCACCTTTTGAATCGAGCGTACCATAAATATAGATTGAACCTGTTTCATCCTCTAAATACCAGTTGCCGTAAGTTGTGTTGGTTATTGATGTAACAACACCGGTTACCTGGTAGGTTTTACTTTCAGGGCCGGCGAGTATTTCTGCTACTGTGGCAGGTGCAACTATTGCCAAACCCTGAATGATGTTAATGCGTTGAGTTTCGCCTGCGCATTCAATAATAAGCTCTGCAGTGCGACCATCTATGGCCGATTCGGCCGAAAAGGTAAGTGTTGACTCACCGGCACTGCCAGAAGTAGATGAGAGCGACAACCATTCAACAGTGTTCTCAACTGTCCAGCTTTCTTTAGCCATTATGGTAATGGTGGTAGAACCGCCATCAACAGGAATCGATACGTATGACGACGATACCTGAATTTCATCAAGCAAAGTCATTGTTTCTTCATCTTCACAACTCGTCATCAGGGCAAGTATGGCGATGAATATTGGAAATAAATATTTAAGTTTCATATTATTCTATACTTTAAATTAGTTGAAAATATATTTGATACCAATAGAAGCATACCAACACTGACCCAATGAAATGCCTGGTGTGAATGTTTTGGTATTACCATGGATTGACGAGGGTGTAGAGAATGTAGCCACACCGTCGGCATCAACACCTTCGTACTTAAGAATACGGGCATCCGAACCAATTTCTGCGTTCAGGAACTTGCCTACACCCCAGCTGTTGTTGAAGAAGTTCATCACGTTTTTAACATCAAGGCTAAGTTGCAGCTTGTGTACATTGTTCCCTGTTTTAACCGAAAAATCGTGTTTGTAACTTAAGTCTACACGATGTACCCATGGAGAGTAAACGCTGTAGGCTTCTGCATACTCACCCTGTTGGTCTTTCAGATAATCGTTGGAATGAACATAGTCCATAAAACGGGTTTGATCGTCTTCAGAAACAAAGCGGAAATCGCCGTTTGCTACTTCTTCGTCAGTAGGAACATAAATTGCATCGTAGTTGTATCCGTCACCATTCATATCATTAACTGTCATAAATGATTCGTTTGCTCCACCGCGCCAACCTTCGTAAATAATGCTGTAGTGGTTACCGCTCTTGTCGTGTGCAGTAAACGATGCCACCAAACGATCGGGTGTGGTGTATTGCGAATTGTGCAGTTTAATATTGTTAGGACCTTCCACAGTTGGAACATAGGTAAATGCCGATTCCGGGTTCGATCCAGGCATGCCGGTTACATCTTTTGCAACGGTGTGTGTATAGGCAGCCATCACGCTTACCCATTCCGCCGGTTTAGCATTAACAGTGATGTTGGCTGACCAGCCATAACCACGGCTTGTGTTATCCAAAACAAATGCTTTGGTTCCGGTACGGTAACCAGCCGGGTAAATCGGACGATTGTCAACACCGTTAAAACGGGCAAAACCTCCTACATTTGGAATACTCCAGTCGGAAATAGAAACACCGTTGATCGTTTTGTTATAGATTCCTTCAACTGTTGCCGACAATGGGAATGATGTTGGGAAGGCATAATCAACAGCAAATGATGTTTTCCAAACTTGTGGCATTTTAAAATCTGAAGCTACAGCAGCAATTGAAGAAGGAACGGTACCGTCTTCAGGTGAGATGGTTGTAGGATAACCTAAACTTGCCAGTTTATCATGTAATGCTGCTATTGTTGCATTTCCTTCGGCATCGGTTACCAAACCACCGGCAAATTCATCCATTGAGAAGCCATTGTTCTCAGCATTCCGTGCATTGATTTGAGCCTGGTATTGAACCATACCACCGTTGGTTGGCATGTTGGTGAAGAATACAAGTGGTAAATTACCCGAGAAAAGACCGGTACCACCACGAACCTTCAGGCTCTTGTCGCCGGAAGCATCCCATACAAAACCTACACGAGGAGAGAATATGATATTGGCATCAGGCCATTTTCCTGTGTCAATACTACGACCGTTATAATCAAGATCTTTAATAGCCTGGTTAGTAATCAAGTCGTTATTGTTAAAGATAAGTGCGTCAATGCGAAGTCCGTACGAAAGTTTGAATCTTTCGGTAACACTCCAGTCATCCTGGGCGTAAGCCCCAATTTTGTTACTTCTTACACGAGCTGCAGGATTCGCTTCACCATCGTAGCCATAAGTTAAGTTTACAATCTCAGGCGTTGCTTCGTTTAAGAAGTCGTCGAGACTTGAGTAGCGGTAATAACCGGTTCCGTTACGCATGTAAGCATTATCAGCCATCTTGTACTCGTATGCAATACCGCCAACAATTTTATGATTACCCATATAGAAGGTCATCTCATCTTTAATGTTCCATACATTGTTGTGAACACCATTGTTCCAGGTAAATAGCTCGTAACCTAATGAAAGGTAGGCCTGATCGTCTTTCAAAATGTCGATAAAAGGAAACGGAGCAGAATTTGTTCCGCGTACATCGTCGAGTTTTGAGAAGGTTGCCAGGAACTGGTTAGAGATGTTTTCCGATAAACGGCTGTTTAAGTCAAAAGAGAACGAATGAACAAGGTTGTCCATCGAATACATCGAGTTGGCATACGACATGGAAGCCTGTGACATCCTGGCCTCCGACATACGTGTACCTCCGTCCATAGAAGATGCGTTAGGCGATCTCCATGAAGTGTTCTTAGTATAGTTATAGCGTAATGCTAAACGATGTTTGTCGGTAATGTTCCAATCGATACGGGCAAGCAGTTTTTTGTTGCTTTCGTCAGCCGGAAAACTGGTGAAAGATCCTGTTTCGTATCCATATTTATTTCTTACAAAATCAGAAACGGTCTGAAGATCGTCTTCTGTTGTGCGTGAAATAAAATTGTCCGGATCAGCAACACCATCAGTTGAAGCTCTCCAACGATTGGCAACAGTTGGAGTTTCCTCCTTCTCGGCGTTTATGAAGAAGAATAATTTGTTTTCAATGATCGGACCTCCTAACGTAAATCCGTATAAGGTATTACGGTCTTTCTCACGTGCACCGGCTATTTCCTGTCCATCAACAGCATTTCCGCGCATGTTTTCATTTCGGTGATAAGTGTATGCACTTGCCTTAAAGGTATTTGTACCCGATTTTGTAATAGCGTTTACACCACCGCCAATAAAGTTAGTCTGGCGCACATCGTATGGGGCAATTACAACCTGCAATTCTTCAATAGCTTCGATGGAGATTGGATTACCTCCACCAGGAAGATTATCACTCAAACCAAAGTTGTTGTTGAAATTAGCTCCATCCACTGTAAAGTTAGCCGTACGACCATCGGATCCGGCAAAGCTCATACCATCACCCCCGTAAGGAGAAAGGCGGGTAATGTCCATAATACTGCGGGTTACGGTAGGCAGGTTATCAATCTGGTCGTTTGTTATATTGGTCACCGTTCCGGTTTTCTCGTTCGAGAATTTTGTGCGGGTGGCCGAAACAATAACTTCGTCTATTGACAATGCTTCTTCTGTAAGCACCACATTCATTACATAGTTCTCACCTAAACTCAAGGTAATATTGTTTTGAGTAAATGCACCATATCCAATGAAGGTAATTTTCACATTATAAGGTCCACCTACACGCATACCGTTTAGGTTGAACCGGCCCTCCACGTTGGTTACGGTACCATAAGTCGTTCCTGAAGGGGTGTGTGTGGCAACCACCGTTGCACCTATTACAGCTCCTTCAGCATCAGTAACCCGTCCACTCATACTGGAGGTGGTTACCTGTGCCTGAATAATAGTAGCAGAAAAGACAATTAGCGCTACTAATAAAAAACTGATTTTTTTAATCATAGATTTGGAATTTAAATAATTATTGAATGGATTGTATGTGTTTGTTTCTCTTACTGTTAAAAGATAATGAATGGGACGATTGAACATATTGTATTGTGTATCCTAATGTGGCTCTCATTTTGTTTTTGTGTGCAGTTTATTATTGACTGTAAAATCAATCTCTCCACCCTAATTTCCTAAACATGCAGCAAAGGAAAGTCTTCTTTCAGTTGTTTTTGTTAAATAGATGTTATTTTATTGTGTATTATGCCTTAACTTTTACCCCACTTCGAACTAGATAAAATTCCTATTAATGCTCAGTAAAAACAAGTCTACATCAATTAAGTTGTTAAACAAATTGTTTGAGTTATTAACATTTTTATTCACATTTTAACATTTTTGCAGTGTTCCGGAACTGGTTAAATCGTAGCTTATTGTTAAGTAAGTTGATGGATTTTGATTTTATTAAAAAATTATTGAAAAATAATGCGATGTGTAACATGCAGTATGTCAGTGTTAAAGGCGTTTATTATTAGGTTTGATCAAAAAAATATGGTACTATGTGTTGCAAAGTACTAGATTAATGACATATATTTGTAATGCAAACAACGATGTAAAAAAAAGTACAATCTTAAAAAAAGTTCTTTGCAGCGTGTAACGGAAACAAAAAACAGTCGTCTTAAAAAAGGAAACAGAAAACAAATAGAAAACAGAAACGAAGAGCGAACTTCGAAAAAAATCGCAAAGCCAAGAAACAAAAAACAGAAACAGAAAACAAAAACTCAAAGTCATGAAACGAGCAATCACAAATCAAAGCCATGAAAACAAAAAACAATCTGATTGCGAGTTACATCGAGTACCATTAAAAACAAAAAATGAAAACGAGATGAAAACAAAAAACAATGTTCAGAAAGCAGTTTTACGATCAGCAGCAGTAGTAGTTAGCTTTGTTCTTATTAGTTTTACAGTAAGCGCACAAACATTTTGGAAACGTTTATTGGAGAATACAGGTTTTAGCGATATTGCCATAGCAATGGCAGCGCCCGCTGAAATTGAAGACGTGGAAGGAATTCCGGCAGAGAGCGAGGTTAGCTATTACTTTGTGAATGAAGTTGAGCCTGCCATGGAAGTTGAAGCATGGATGACCGACGATTCAAGATTTAACACCACTCAGTTTGTATACAGCGAGGCAAGCGAAACAAGCCTTGAGCTGGAGGACTGGATGATGAATGAAACACTGTTTCAGCCGGTGGTAGAGGAAGAAGCAGCGCTGGAGCTGGAAGCCTGGATGGTTTCGGAAAGTACCTGGAATATTTAACAGCAGGTAAAACCAATTAATTGTGATGAAAACAGAGGACTAACAGATAGAAAGGGACAAAAAATGAAGATAGAAAACACAAAAGCACAAATGAGAAAGGGAGTACTGGAATACTGTATTCTGCTCGTTCTCGACGGAAAGCCACTTTATGCCAGCGATATTATCGAGTCGTTGAAAGAAGCAAAAATGATAGTGGTAGAAGGAACGTTGTATCCCTTGTTAACACGGCTAAAAAATGCAGGGTTGCTGGGTTATCGCTGGGAAGAATCAACACAGGGGCCACCTCGAAAATATTATGAGCTTACCGAAACCGGCCGTAGCTTTTTAATTGAACTCGAAGATTCGTGGAGCGAACTGGTTGGTGCAGTACAAACAATTAGAGATAACAAAGCTTAGTCCATCCTAATAAATTCAAACAAAAAACAAGATGAAAAAGACATTCACAATAAATATAAGCGGCACAATATTTCACATTGAAGAGGATGCTTACGAGGTGCTGCAAAAATACCTTATCAATCTGAAAAATCATTTTGGAGTTGACGAGGAAGGAAGAGAGATTATTGCTGATATTGAGGCTCGAATTGCCGAAATTTTCAGTTCGAAAAGTACCGAAGAGAAAAAGGTGATTACCGTTGAGTGGGTAAATGAAATGGTTGAGGTAATGGGAACGCCCGAAGACTTTGCCGAAGAAGAAGGCGAAGATGAAGATGTTTCTATTGCATCGGAAGCCAAGCGTAAACGCCGTTTGTACCGCGATCCCGATCATCGGGTGTTGGGTGGTATTTGCGGAGGTTTGGGTGCTTACTTTAATATGGATCCCGTAATCCTGCGTATCATTTTGGTGATTCTGTTTTTTGTAACATCGGGTGCTGCCGGATTGGCTTACCTGATTTTATGGATAGCTGTGCCGAAGGCAGTTAGTACCGCACAACGCCTTGAAATGCGTGGTCAGGAAGCTACCGTGAAAAACATCGAAAAGTCGATAAAAGAAGAGGTAAAGGAAGTAAAAGAAAGCTATAAGAAATTTAAAGAATCGGATACCTATTCGAAAGGAAAAAAGTCGATGGAAGGGGCCGGCGACGTGGTTTATAATATTTTCAAAGTAATTCTGAAAGTATTTGTAATTGTGTTTGGTGTGTTCCTCATCCTGTCCGGCTTTTTCGGAATACTCGGATTGGTGTCGTCGATGGTTATTGGCCATTCGTTTGTTGAAGGAATGCCGCTGATTTGGGGACCCGAAATTCATGTGCCCAATATGTTGAACCACTTTATTGAGCCGGGTACAGCTACCTGGGGCCTGATATTGGTTGGATTGATAGCAGGCCTCCCGTTATTGGCACTTGTTTATATCGGAACCAAGCTGGTTTTCAGGTATAAATCAAACAATGCAATTGTTGCCTTGTCGATGGTAGGTGTTTGGTTGGTATCGATTTTCGCCCTGTTAATTCTTTCGGTTGGGCAGGTTGGAAACTACAAACAAAGCTCATCGATAACAAAAAGCGAAACCATTTCGTGCGATTCTTGCCAAACTTTATATCTCCGAATGGCCGAAGATAAACTGGATGATTACGCTGAGATTGATTGGGATGTGGAAGGTTTTAAGGTAGCTGTTATTGATGGAGAAGAAGTAGTGGTTGGTTATCCGCAGTTGGATGTAATCCGTTCGTCGGGCGATGAATTTGTGGTAACAGTGCGCTATTCATCACGAGGTAAAACACGCGACAACGCTAAACAGTGGTGCGAAGAAATGGTGTACACTTATGAAAGAACCGATTCAACCCTTTATTTCGATCCGTATTTCTTTATCGGCGACGAGGCAAAATGGAGAGGTCAGGAAGTGGATATAAAAATAAGAGTACCTGAAGGAAAAGCAGTATTTCTTGGAAACGACATGGATGAAATTATTCATGATATAGAAAATGTTTCGAATACCTGGGATGGCGATATGGTTGGAAAATACTGGGAAATGAAACCGGAAGGATTGACAGAAAAATCAATTAAATAAAAACACAAAGTCACGGAGACTCAAAGAGAAAAGCATAAAAATAGCTTTGTGGCTTAGCGTCTTCGTGTTTATAAAAAAGTAGCTATGAAAACAGTAACAACATTACTTTTTGCGCTTGGTCTTTTGTTGGCCGGACTGCTGGCATCAGGACAAAGCAAGTCGGATAAAATGTATGACACCTTTGCCAATAAAGACGGCGTAACCAGCTTTTCGTTCTCAAAAGATATGATCGATGCTATTGATATCGATTTGGGTGATGATAATGAAAAGAATGTAACAGGCGATTTAAATAGAATTAGGTTTATGTCGTACAATCCTGAAAAAGGGAGTTTGAAAAATAGCGAGTTTACCCAAAAAGCAATTGCGCTTCTTCCCGCGAAATATGAGAAATACGAAGATGATGACGACGATTCGGATGCCGAAATCTATTTGCTGGGCGGGAAAAAGAAATATACCGAGTGTCATGTATTTATCACCAGCGAAAATTCTGAAGGTAATAGTTTTATTGTGTCGTTCTTTGGCGATTTTAATGTAAATGATATCGACAAATTGAAGTCGCAAGGGCAGGATATGTCGGAATAGGAAGTTGAAATAACATCATACTAAAAGGTCGTTATGCGCACTTTTGCTTATAACGACCTTTTTTTTGGATTTCTTGTATTAATTAATCACGTTTCAATGTTAAACAGTGTCCCAAAATGAAACTATTCGCACAAATCAAGGATTCTGAATTCACATGTCTTTGTTAATTCTTTACTTTTGGCGATCAAATTGTAACAGATTGTATTTGTTATATTTGGCGTGGCTAATTTTAAATTGAAAATTGATGATTTGCCAATTGTTAAAAAACAAGTTTGCGGCTCTTTACAAAAAGACCCAAAATGGTAAAATTGCCTTTTTCAAAATTGCCAACAAAACTGTTAGTGTCATGTGCAGGCAATAGCAGAAGGAAAAAAACATTGAAAAGTAAGAGTAAAAGAATGGTGCATACATTGTGCTGTAGGGACATATTGACTAAATCCACACTCCATTTTATCAATGAAGTGTATAGAAGTTCGCAAAGCTTGAGTCGTGTTGCTATGCTACTATCGTCCCTGTTCTTTTTTATATTTACCCCGCAATTTTCATCTGCACAATCAACCATTAGCTCTGGCCAGAACGGCTCATGGAGCCTGGAATCTACCTGGCAACCTGACAGCATTCCCAACGAAAATGACAATGTGATAATTGATCATGAAATTACAATTCAGGCAGGAACTACAGTTGAGGTTAACGACTTGGTAATTGATCAAAAGGGGGTGTTAACTGTTGAAGGAACACTTATCTTAACTGGTAATTTAACAATGGTTAATAATGATCCCGAGTTTATTACCGGCTCAGAAGCCAAGATAATCATTCACGGAAATGCTAACATATCAAATAAAGTTAATATCAATCTGTCAAGTTATTTCATAGTTCAAGGTAATTTCACTATCGATGGAGGAGGTGCAGCCGATATTAACATTACAAATGCCAGTATTTATGTGTTCGGTACTTTCGACGGAGGATCAACCAGCTTGGGAATCTGCTCCAATTACGATAACAATACAGACAATTATAGTACTGAAACATGCCACGTAGGTACTGAAGAAGCTTTTAATACAAATGAGGAAAATGGTTTAATCCCGGTCGATATTGTTGATTTGGTTTTGGACTGTAATGCTTCTGCAACAATTTCAGGAGCTGCCACCTCCGTTTGCGAAGGTGATGATGTGGTATTTACACTTACCGGTACTGACGGTGCAACCGTAACCTATTCTTTTGATGGAGGCAGTACCACAAACGACATTGTTCTGACAGGAGGAGAAGTAACTATTACAGTAAGTGGTGCAACCTCAGATGTTACGCTAACACTGGTATCAATAAACGATGGCGATTGTAGCATCGATATTTCAGATAGCAAAACAGTACAGGTAAATAGATTTAGCTTAATAGTAAGCGATGTGCTTTCTGGGATTTCAGGAAGCCATTGTCCTGAGTTTTTACCGCCGTTTAATGCAAGTGGCGGAGCAGCGTATAATCCTGGCTGTACTGAGGTGCAGTTTAAAGTATTGAAAGACCTTTCAACGACCAGTGCTTTTACTTTCGACTTTGCCATTGATGAAAGTGGCGATGTTGAGGTGTATGACTTGGTTAGTGTTGTTGCAGAAGATAATTCAACGATTAACTATAGTGGGGATGATGCCGGAGGAAGCATTGATGCCGGATTACATACCGAGGTGACATTTACTTTTCATATCAAAAATGTGCCCGGAAGTCAGCTGGATGTACAGTTTTCTGTTAGCAATGGAAACGATGGCGAATGTAATGAAACAGCTGGTACTACAGATAATAGTGCTACTCACGTAATCGATGAAATGCCCGTGGTTGGCGACTTTAATTAGAATTATTCATAAATAGAGATTGCAAATTCAAAAAACTAAAAAATTGATGTTATGAAAAAAATCATTTTTACTCTACTAACCGTGTTTGCACTGGCATTTTTTGCCAATAGCGTAAAAGCACAAACTGCCATTACGCCTTATATTGGCGAAACTTATTCTTATACATTAAGTGGGATTACAGTAATAAATGCAAGTACTGCTGTGGTAACCTACAGCGGAACGAATGTTACTTTGCCATCTGGTATTTCTATTTCAGCAGGAGCCGATCAAAGCATATCTTTTGATGTTACCTATGATACCGGTGCTACTGCCGGAAATTTGACAGTAACAATTACAGATGGTACTACAAATTGTTCGAACTATATCAACCTGGCAATTGCACCTACTGCTGCACCTACTATAGCAGTTGCTGTAACATCATCTGTCGATGATCTATGTCAAAACACAGATGGAACCTTAAACGATAATGAATCTGCCGATATTGGGGCTTCTGCAAATACATTTACGTTTACAGTAACGCCTACTATTACAGGTAGTTTAGCTGCCGATGCTACTTATTCATTTGATTTTGATTTAAATGATTATCTGATTGATGCTAATCCGATAACCATACAATATACAAGTGGTAGTGGAACGGCTCTGCCAACAACAGCTACTGGAAGCACAATTTCGGTTTCTGCTGGTGCAACCAATTTAGGACCTCACGTATTCACTGTTTCATTTGCAACTGCCCCGGGTATAGCTAATGAAACAATGACGGGTACTGCTAGTAGTGTTGAATTACAATCAGGAGGTACAGCAGGTGCAAATTATACAGGAAGTGATGCATCTAAAGGTGTTGTTGCAAAATCTCTTCCTGCTATTGGTACTTTTAGTTACTAAGGTGTAGCGGATGTACCCATATAAACATATCATCATAACAGTGATAATGTTAACAGCTTTCGGGCTGTTAGCTAAAGCACAGCGTTCGGCGGACACACCTCTGGAGGGAGGAAGCTATGTTTATGCCTGTAATGGTATTTCAGAAGGAGCCGACTATACCTTCTTTGTTACGGCTAATGCCGATGGCACAGGAGTCTATGATGATGATTTAACTTGGGAATTCGATTTTATAGGTAATACAACTGGCGTAATTGCAGACGATGGTTTAGCAACAACTCAGATATTGTGGAACGAAGGGGCTTCGCTGAATAATTATTATGTATGGCTCGAAGTCTCCATCTTAGGTTGTTCAAACTCCATTCGTCTTGAAGTAGCACCTCAGTTAAACAATCGAGTTGCAGAATTTGAAAGTACTGCCAGTACCGACTGTTTTAACAAAGAGGGAAATAGTTTTTCAGAAAGAATCATAACATTAGATAATAATGGGCAGCCAATTGGGGCTGCCTATTTTCCGCTTAATGTGGAATTTAGTGTGAATGGCGTTTCTTATTCGCAAAAACTTCAATACGATGATCAGAGTATTCAGGTTGATGAAGACTGGTTTTCGCCTGATCCAACTGTTGATAACGATGTATTAGTCGCAATTACAAGTATTACTGATAAAGACGGTATCCCTATTAAATCAGGAACTAGTGCAACATATACTCATACTATTTTTGCATTGCCAATTATTGAGTTTTCAGAAGAGTTAAGAAAGAAGTATTTGATTGATGAAGGAGCGTTTGCTCATATTGTTACTTATAATCCTGACGGCATCGGGCAGTCGTGGACAAACCGTATTTCAACAGGGACAGAGTAAAACCTATAACATTGGTTTTGTCTCTGGACAACCTGTTAATGCAATATATAACTGGTTTGTAATACCGGAAAACGGAACCACTACGGCATTGGGTGAAATTACAGGTAGTTCGGCCACCATTGTTTGGGATGGGCCTATGGGGTTGTATGCCCTAAAAGCTGTGGTTCGTGATGGGAATGGGTGTTTAAGTGACACCATCAGCCAGCTGGTTGAAATTGTTGAAAGTAATAATGTCGCTTTCAATTCAGGCAAGGATTCAACAATTGGAAATTGCAGCCCATACGTATTGTCGGCCTGGGTTTCTGATACAGCCGGTTTATTCTACTCCTGGAGCCCATCAGATAATCTTGATGATCCAACTCTTTTAAATCCGGTATTTACACCGGGAGAAAGTACTGATTTTGTCTTAACGGTAAGCAATAGCGATGGGGTGCTAGGTCGGGATTCTGTAACCATATTAGTTTCGGATGTGCAAGCCAGTGCCAGTGAAGATTTTATACTTGAAAATGGCCTTACAGCTCTTTTAAATGGGACCGGAAGTATGGGCGAGCAATTACAATTTGCCTGGTCAACTGCTAACGGAACCTTTGTAAATGGCCAAAATACTGCAACACCCGAAATTAGTTCTGCAGGAACTTATTACCTGCAGGTTACCGATATTTTTGGATGTACTGCCACTGACTCGGTGGTGGTTAGCCGATTTATTTCGGCGCCAATTGTCCGCGATGATTACGATACCACCGAATATCGAACAGCGGTAACGATAGATCTGCTGGTGAACGATGAAGATCCGCAGCAGGAGCTTGATCCTTTATCGTTACAAATTATGCAGGATCCCGCTAATGGTTTTGTCGATATCAACGGCGATGGTACGGTAACTTACACGCCAAATGATGGATTTTTGGGTGGCGATGTATTTCAGTACCGCATTTGTAACACCTACGAAAAGTGCAATAATGCCAATGTTTTTGTGTATGTAACGGCGGCCGGTTTCTTTATTCCCGAAGCATTTACACCCAACGCCGATAATGTAAACGACTATTTTGAAATTATAGGAATTGAGTTGTTTGAGCAGAACTCGATTACCATAATAAACCGCTGGGGAAAAACAGTGTACAAAGCCCGTGGATATGGCATTTCTACATCGCCACAATTTTGGAATGGTAAATCAAACCAGGGTGGCGACGACAGCGACCTGCCAAGCGGAAGCTACTTTTATGTACTTGATTTAGGAAACGGAGAACAACCAATTGCCGGCTCGGTATATATCGACAGATAATGGGAAAACGAACTAAAATAGCAGCTTTTTTAATCCTTACACTTGTGGTTTTGCTACAAGGAAAAGAGGGCAGTGCTCAGCAAGATCCCATGTACACGCAGTATATGGACAACCTGCAGGTGCTAAATCCGGGATATGCCGGTTCGCAGGGAATTGGAAATATTTTAATGGTAGCACGCAGCCAGTGGGTGGAGTTCGATGGCGCTCCGGCAACACGTTCGTTTACCTACAACACGTCGTATGACGAACAAAATATTGGTGTGGGTTTCTCGCTGATGTCCGACCAGATCGGGCCACTGAAACAAACCGGATTCTATGCCGATTACTCTTATTTCCTTCCGGTTTCTGAAAAATTTAAGTTGGGTTTGGGACTTAAAGGTGGTGTGAGTTTTTATCGTGCCAGCCTTGTTGCGCTTAAAACCGTAGATTCCGACCCGGTATTTAACCACGATATTTACGAAAACTTTCTGCCCAATGTTGGTGTGGGCTTGTTTTTGTATTCCGAAACTACCTATTTCGGTTTATCGGTGCCAAAACTTATTGATAATATTATTATTAACGAGGACGTTAAAACCGATTACATTAATAAACAGCAGCGCCACATGTATTTTGTAGCCGGGCACCGAATTGATTTTAGCGAAGATTTTCAGTTAAAAACAAACGGAATGACGCGATGGGTTAAAAGTGCTCCTCTTTCGGTTGATCTGACTGTGATGGGCGGTTTCCGTGATAAATTCTGGGTGGGAGCCATGTATCGTTTTGGTGATGCGTATGGTATGTTGGTTAAGTTTAATCCCTCGCCAAAAATGTCGATCGGTTATGCCTACGATATTACCGTTTCTGAATTAAGCGCCTTTAGCAGCGGTACGCACGAAATCATGTTTAGCTATAATCTCGACCTCTTTGGCCGTGGCGGCCAGGCAACCGCTGAAAAGTAATCCCTGATGGCTCACCGCAGCCATAAAAATGTTTCACAAATCTATGTTTTCGCAGTAGAAAGCGGGCATTTTTGCAAAAAAGTGTATCCTCTTAATCCGTGATAATATTGAAGGCATAAGATAAGACCGATCTATGGAAGATGATAACTATCTTCTGTCAGCTAATGGTTCTCTGTCGTAAGAGAAGGATTATCTTTCAATAGATAATGATTATCTGGTAAAAGAAGGAGACAATCTTATGAAAGATGCAGTTGATCTTATGAAAGATGACGGCTATCTTCTGTCAGCGAATGGTTTTCTGTCGTAAGAGAAGCATTATCTTTCATCAGATAATGATCATCTGGTAGAAGATGAAGACAATCTTATAAAAGATACAGTTGATCTTAAGGAAGATGACGGCTATCTTGTTTCGGCGCATCATTCGTTGCGGGAAGCTAAAGCTAATCGGTTGTTGGGGACATGTCATTTTTTTAGGAGTAAGCTGTTATATCACAAAAAAACATTCATGATTCACGGGGGCACCATGAAGGAATGAGAATGAGGTCCCTCGACAGCATTTCATAAAAATAGTCAGATTACCAGGCGCATAAAATGATTGTGCGTTGAACAACATTTTGAATGCGCCTTTGACTTACTGTCGCATCAACCCCGGGTTTCACCCGAGGTTAGTCACATTTTATCCCTTCGGGATATTGAACAGAATTACGGAGTTAAAATGAGTTTATTGACCAGCTATGTTGAGATTGCAAACTTTTCATGACGCTGGAAGCGTCTAATGTGAATAACCCGGCGCGTAGCGCCGGGATGAAATGACCAAAGGGAAATCGTCCGGCGAAGTAGGCCGATCGAAGCCAGATGGTTCTCTAGGACGAAATTCAAACGGCAATACACGTAAAAAGATCGGGCCTCAGAAAAAAAGCCGGGAGTTACCCCGGCCTCTAAATCGTATTTTTTCTAAAACTATTTTACCAAAACCTTTTGTGTGATGCTGTTTCCGTTTTGTCCAACGCGGATTAAATAAACACCCGGAGTAAAATTCTGCACATCAATTTCAACCTTGTTTTTGCGTAAGTCGTTTGCCTGATATTGTAAAGTTCCGGCAATTGAATACAGCTGCACTGTGGAAATCGTTTTATCCGAAGCTACCGTCAGTTTATTCGATGCAGGATTAGGATAAACCTGCAAATCGCTACTCCTGATTTCCGGTTCATCGATATCAGTTACAATTCTTGGCTCTTCAAATTGTTGTGTTGAATACAGGCGGTATTCGCCCGGAGCAAACGTAAAGGATTGATTTGTGCTTGATATTTCAATCGAATCGCCACTGAAAAACTCGTAGTATTTTCCTGTCTCCGGAAAATCAATGGTGATATTGTTTTCCGTGATGCCAAAGTTACCAAGTGCTATTGCATGATTACCCGCGTTACTTGAAATAAACCATTTTGTGGCACCCGAAAGACTGTGGGTAAAAGTCTCGGGCGAGAACTCATTGTAGGTTTGTTTCAGTTCGTTCAACTTTGCCATTACCTGAAACAAATCGGTACGGTCAGTATTGTTCAGGTACTGCCAGTAAGGTGGTTTTTCTGCCAGGC